>JBCBKZ010000010.1:0-21674 GCA_038520955.1 Bacteroidota bacterium
AAGTCTTTAGCAAATCTTGTAACTATCCCCATAGGTAATCTTCTACCCGAAGGTTCCGGTAAGCATAACTCTCCCGTTTGCAGCTTGCCACTAATCTTGTTGGAAAAATGAGTTAACACCAGGTTTTCTAATACTAAGGGAGAAAACCCCAGGGAATAACTATTAAAAATTAAGAGTAGCGGATCCGGATGCATGATATGTTTGATCTCTTTGGTGAGGTCATTAATCATGTCTTCCAGCTTCCACTTCTCCCCTTTAGGCCCATGCCCCCAGGCAGGAGGGTCAAGCATGATGGCATGGTAGGTATTTCCTCTACGTGCTTCTCGTGCCACGAACTTATAGGCGTCTTCTATCAACCAGCGAATATCAGATAATTTGCTGGCCTCCATATTAGCTTTAGCCCAGTTGATCACTGAGCGGATGGAGTCGCAGTGGATCACATCTGCTCCCGCAGCCTTGGCCGCCAGAGATGCCCCACCTGTATAGGCAAACAGATTTAGGGTCTTGGCGCCAGGATGTTTTTTCAGGCTGTCATAAATGTAGTTCCAGTTAACAGCTTGTTCTGGAAAGATACCTACATGTTTAAAGGCAGTCATCCCTAACCTAAACCTAAGCTTCATCCCCTTATACTGATAATTGATGAACCACTGGTCAGGCATGCCCTTCTTCCTATCCCACTGACCGGAGTGGCTCCCTTTCTGAATAAAGTGTGCATGAGCCTGGGAAGCCCATTCTTTTTCAGACAGTGATTTGCTCCACACTGCTTGAGGTTCAGGTCTCCTCAGGATATACTTCCCAAAACGCTCCAGCTTCTCCTGATCACCACTGTCCAGTAGTTGGTATTCTTTCCATGAAGTAGGAGCTAAAATATTCATCTATTCTATCTGAGTCTGCTATTGAAGCTGCCAAATTGGGTAAAAAAAATGACATTCCGCTCATGCAGGGAGGGTTCCCGTTGGATCAATTGTTTTGATCATACACACCTCAATAGCCGGTCCTGCTTTTTCTCTTTTGACTTTCTGTCGTATTTTTCGATGAAATTTGTTTACTCACGTATATGCCGAAGGTAATTCTGGTATTGGGATTGTTATGGTTTTGCTTTGTAGCTGGAGGGGTTACCCATGCACAAACGGTAAAAGTGATTGATGCCCAAAGCAAAGTAGGTATAGAAGGAGCCACCCTTATCTGGAAGGATCAACTCCTTTTCTCGGATGAAAGAGGTGAAATAATTCTTCCCCATTCCGCTATCCAGGATAGTATTACGGTAAAGCACTTTGCTTACAAAAGCCTAAAGACGACTTTCCCACAAATTGTAGAGAATGGTTACCTGATCAGTTTAGCCATTAATCCACTTTCTCTGAATGAGGTGGTGATCTCAGTTAATAAGTGGGAACAGCGCAAAGAAGATATCCCCAACCAAATTCTCTCCATATCCAAAAGAGACATAGACTTTTTAGATCCACAAACTACTGCTGATATACTTTCTGCCAGCGGAAAAGTATTTGTTCAAAAGAGCCAGCAAGGTGGGGGTAGCCCCATGATCAGGGGGTTCTCTGCTAACAGGATACTGTTGATGGTAGACGGGGTGAGAATGAATAATGCCATTTTCAGGGGAGGAAACCTACAGAATGCCATCCTGCTAGATGCACATGCTATCAAGCAGTCAGAAGTGATATTAGGACCCGGGACAGTGATATATGGGAGTGATGCGCTAGGGGGAGTGATGGACTTTCATACCCTTAGCCCTAAGATTACACATGGGGATAAGGCTATCTGGGAAGGAAATGCTACTCTCAGATATGCCTCTGCTAATACTGAGAAAACGGGCCATCTCGATATCAGCTTTGCAAAAGGGAAATGGGCATGGCTAAGTTCAGTAAGCTTTTCTGACTATGATGATCTGAGAATGGGAAGTAGAGGAAATACTTCTTATCAGAGGTTGTCTTACGTCAACAGAATCGATGGGCAGGATTCCGTCATTACTAATGATGATCCTAATCTCCAACGATTTAGTGGGTTTTCACAGGTGAACCTGCTTCAGAAGGTTCGCTTTCAACCTCAGACTAACCTTAATCTTCAGTATAACTTTCATTACTCACGGAGTTCTGACATCCCTAGGTATGACAGGTTGATAGAATTTAGAGATGAATTGCCTCGGAATGCGGAGTGGTATTATGGTCCGCAGTTGTGGTCCATGCATCAGCTGGAGGGATCTTACTTATCGGAAAATAAGTTGTTTGATAGGGTGAAGTGGAATATGGCCTTCCAGCAGTATGAGGAAAGTAGGAATGATAGAAGGTTTGATAGCACCATTCTTAGAGAAAGAACAGAACAGGTAGATGCCTTCAGCATGTCAATAGACTTTGAGAAAGAATGGTCTGAGAAGTCTGGATTATACTACGGGGCAGAGGCTATCTGGAATAAAGTTGGGTCGACTGGTCAGTCCATAGATATTCTCAACGGAAGAACAGAGGAGATAGCCTCTCGTTATCCTGATGGGTCCAAGTGGGCCTCTGTGGCAGCTTACGCACAGTTTAAACATCATCTCAGCTCCAAGTGGACCATGCAGTCAGGGATAAGGCTGAATCATTCTCACTTACAAGCAGAACTGGATACCCGCTTTTTCCCTTTTCCTTTTTCAGAGATCGAGCAGAATAATACAGCTGTGAATGGAAGCCTTGGTTGGGTTTACAGGCCCAGGGAATCCTGGCAATGGAACCTTAGTCTTTCTACTGGCTTCAGAGCGCCGAATATAGATGATGTAGGAAAGATTTTTGATAGTGAGCCGGGTATAGTCATAGTCCCTAATCCAGATTTAAAGCCAGAATATGTTTACAATGCTGAGCTAGGCATGAGAAAGAAGTGGGGAGAAACTTTTCAGCTAGAATGGGCGGCTTTCCATAGCTGGCTGGATAACGCCATGGTGAGAGAAGATTTTACCTTTGACGGTCAGTCTGCCATCCTGTATGATGGGGAAATCAGCCAGGTCCAGGCTTTGGTAAATACAGATGAGGCCCGAATTTATGGCTTTCAAATTGCCGGGAATGCCCTCATCAGCAGAGATTGGCAGGTGTCCAGTACGTATACCTTCCAAAGAGGAGAAACGAAGGATGGCGAAGCGGTAAGACATGTGTCTCCTTCTTTTGGTACCACAAGGCTTATCTTCTCACGGAAAAAGTGGCGAGCAGATGCCTACGCCATTTACCATAGTAGCATTCCATACAGCAGACTCGCACCTTCAGAAAGAAATAAACCCTTTATTTATGCCACAGATGGAGACGGTAATCTTTATTCTCCTGAATGGTACACGTTGAACCTAAAAGCCAGCTACAGGCTATATGATAGAATGGTGCTTTCAGTAGGTCTGGAGAATATCCTGGACGAGCGGTATAGACCTTATGCTTCAGGTATAGCAGGGCCCGGTAGAAACCTGATCATTTCATTGAGGAGTAGCTTTTAAGTTTCCTCCTTTCCCTGACCAAAAGAGTTTGTATTTTGTGGGCGGAAAACATGGCCCATGAAGCGCAGCAAAAACATCATTTCCCTCATTACCCTGATTTGTCTGAGTTACTTCCTCTACAGGGCATCATACCTCTATCCCAAATGGGAGAATCAAGACACAGAATCTACCCTCAGTTGGGATGTGTTTGGGTACTACCTCTACCTCCCAGCCAGATTTGTCTTTGATGATTTGGAGCGACTAGAGTTCAGGAAATACGTTTTTGAGAATTACACACCTGCCGGTGATTTTCATCATGCAGTAGAGCAGCCTGACGGGAAAATGGTGATGAAGTACCCCATAGGGATGTCTATCCTCTACTTCCCTTCCTTTCTCATGGGGCATTTGTATGCGCATCTTTCTGACTATCCAGTGGACGGCTTCTCCTGGCCGTATCAGTTTTTCATACATATGGGGAGTATTTTGTATGCTGTCCTGGGCTTAATGCTCCTGAGAAAAATCCTCCTAAGATATTATTCAGATCTGGTTACGGCCCTCACGCTTGGGATTATCGTACTGGCCACCAATTACTTTAACTATGTCTCCTATGATGGGGCCATGACGCATAATCACCTCTTCACCTTATATGCAGTGATCATCTGGCTGACCATCTCCTGGCATGAGAAACCTAATATTAAGACTGCCGGCTTACTGGGCGCTGTCATAGGACTAGCGACCATAGTGAGGCCGGTGGAACTGTTCTCTATCTTGATTCCGGTTTTCTGGAATGTGTACGATAAAGATTCGCTCTTAGCCAAGTGGGACCTGATTAAGGAACACTGGAAACATGTGTTGGTGGCGGGACTGCTGCTGTGCGCGGTAGGCTTCATTCAAATGCAGTATTGGTTCCTGCATTCAGGGCAGTACCTCTATTACAGCTATGGGGATCAGGGCTTTAATTTCCTGAGACCCAGATTGTGGAGAGGACTCTTTTCCTTTCAGAAAGGTTGGTTGATTTATACGCCTGTGATGAGTTTGGCTTTGCTGGGCTTTATTCCCTTTTACAAGAAACAAAAAGACAAGGCCGTAGCTATCTTCATCTATTTCTGCATCAACCTCTACATAGTATTCTCCTGGAAAATGTGGTGGTATGGCGGAAGCTTCGGGTCCAGACCAGTAATCCAGTCCTATGCTGCCTTGAGTTTGCCATTAGCTGCCTGCATCACCTACCTGTTAAATACCAAAACCCTCAAGTGGGTGGCATTGGCATTTGTGCTTTTTGCTACGGAGCTAAATCTTTTTCAAACCTGGCAGGCACATTCTCCAGAAGTAGGCATACATCCTGAGTTTATGACCCAGAAGTATTACTTCAAGATTTTTGGGCAGACCAATCCTCCTAAGGATCACAAGAAATATCTGGACATCAGATATGAGCTGAAAAGTACAGAAGGCATGAAGGTAGATCAGATCTACTTCAATGATTTTGAGCAGGATACCGTAGCCTTTACGACCAGCGAGTATAGACAGTCGGGAGAAAAAGCCATGCTCATGGATGCTGAACATCAGCGATCGCCCTATTTTGAATATACGCTGGGAGAAATCCCTAAAAAGAGCTGGATAAGGAGTAGTGCGCCCTTTATGTATATCTGGTATGAGTGGAATATGTGGAATCAGTGCCAGCTGGTAACCCAGTTTTACCGGGACGGGCAGATGTATAAAGGCTATGGCGTACGTATGCAGCGGACCGCAGATGCCTGGAACTGGCATAACCTGACATATGACCTCAAGATCCCTCGTGATGCCCAACCGGGTGATGTCCTCAAAGTTCACATCTGGAATGCCGACGGTAAGAATAAGGTCTTTGTAGATGACATGAAGGTGGAACTGATCATGCCCGTGGAGTAAAAAAATGTACTGTAGAGACGCGATGCATCGCGTCTCTACAGTATCTGGTTCAACCACCCCTACAAAATAGAAATCAAAGGCTCCTTTTGGTCAGTTAATTTCCCGATCGGTTTTAGGTTGAGGTCATGGGAAGCCATGAGGCCTTCAAAGGCGGCTTGTTCTGCTTCTTTGACAGCTACCAATAAGCCCCCACTCGTCTGAGGATCAGCTAGTAGATATTTATCGTCATCAGAAACGGAACCTACTACATGGCCGTAGCTGGCCCAGTTACGCTTAGTGCCTCCTGGAATGCTGCCTGCCGCCAGATAGTGAGGGATCACGTCAAAGCGAGGAATAGCCTCTAGGGAAATCTCAGCACTTAAACCGCTTCCTTCACACATTTCTTTTAGGTGCCCGAGTAGCCCAAAACCCGTTACATCTGTCATGGCTGGGACGTATTCCAGTTTCCCTAGCACTTCTCCTATGCGATTCAGCTGCACCATGGAGTCTCTGGCAATGAACTGATCTTCTGTTCTGAGAATACCTTTCTTCTGAGCAGTAGAAAGAATACCTACGCCTAGGGGCTTGGTCAGGTATAGCAAACAGTCGGCTTCGGCGGTAGAGTTCTGCTTGAGGTGGTCCTTATGTACACGCCCACTTACGGCCAGCCCAAAGATGGGCTCAGGACAGTCTATGCTATGTCCTCCTGCCAAAGGAATACCTGCCATTTTACAGGCTTCTCTTCCACCTGCCACTACTCTGGCCGCTTCTGAAGGGGGAAGCTTGTCTATGGGCCAGCCTAAAATAGCGATGGCCATCAGAGGGGTTCCGCCCATGGCATATACATCACTGATGGCGTTCACTGAGGCTATTCTCCCAAAGTCAAAGCCGTCATCCACTATGGGCATGAAGAAGTCAGTGGTACTAATGATGGCCGTATCTCCATCCCAGGAAAATGCCGCGGCATCATCCTTGGTCTCATTCCCCACCCATAAACCTTCGAAAGTAGGTTGGGGCGTATCTGTATGGAGAATTTGCTGGAGAATAGCAGGTGAGATTTTACAGCCGCAACCTGCTCCATGACTGTATTGGGTAAGTTTGTAGGTTTCCTGAGAATGCATGTTCATGCTAACTATGAATCTTGCTTGAGTGAAGAATCAACTGCTGAGCTACTTCTTTTGCACAGTCTTTATGGGTAACGGTTCCTATGACTTGTTCTTTTCTGTTTCCTAGAGAGTAAGAGTAGGTTTTGTCGTAATAGGTTAGGCTAAGTTCTGCTACTTTACCCAGTTCGCCCGTTTCTAATAATTTCAGGGCTTCATTTAGTCTTAGCCCTCCTAATCTCTGCCCAATTTTCTGGATGGCTTCAGCTAACTCCTCTCTAGGATATCGACCGTAATCTGCCACCAGGCGCTTTACTCTATCTTTGAGGCTACATTCAACTACTATGATGGGGGCAACTTTCTTTTGTAGCCATATTCCTTCCGGAATGTGTACTTTCCCTATTCCATGGCTTTCATCTTCCAGCCAGATAGGCTGAGTCCTATCCATCTCACGCAGCTGATGATGGAGGGTATTCTCAAAACATTCTCCCGTAGGCTGATCTTCCTGCCCCATCCCACCAAATACAGATCCTTTATGATGAGCCAATTGTTCCAGGTCTATGACTTGTTCCCCTGCTTCCTCAAGTGCCGTCAGGATTTCTGTTTTGCCACTTCCCGTCTTTCCTGCTAGTACAATGAATTGGAAGGGAGAGCGAAAATCTTCATGGACTTTTTTACGATAAGCTTTATATCCTCCAGTAAGAATCTGCACATCCAGTCCGGCCTTATCCCATAGCCAGGCCATGCTTTCACTCCTCATACCTCCACGCCAGCAATGGACGGCTATCTGTTTGTCCACGGCCAGTTCTTTAGCCTGGGACGCTAAGGAAGCCAACTTGGGACCTACCAGTTCCAGCCCTTTCATTACAGCTATGTCTCTGCCTTGCTTTTTGTAGAGAATACCTACTTCCTTTCTCTCTTCATTGGTAAAGAGGGGGATATTGATGGCATTAGGGATATGGCCTTTTTCAAATTCTTTGGGGGAACGTACGTCTACCAAGGGGATAGATGTAGGGTTCTGGGCTAACCAGCTTTCTATGTCTGTTTGTTTGACCAAATTTTGTGTTTACAGAGGAGCGGTTTCTTCCTCAGATCTTGTTTTCGCGGTTACCATCCTTCAACCAACGCAGCTCTTATGACATATCTACGTACAATTGGTAACTTGCAGACGATTATCTAAGTAGTAATTTCACATTTATATGCTGGAAAGACAAAGATTAGGAGAAAATGGACAGGAGGAGCGAGCCATTCTGGTGAGTGTCTGTACCCGGCAGATGCAGTTTGAGCAAGCTAAGGAGTACCTGGAGGAGTTGGCCTTTCTACTAGAAACGGCTGGGGGGAAAGCGGTGCGATTTTTTATCCAAAAGCTGGATAAGCCTGTCAATAGCACTTATGTAGGTTCCGGGAAACTAGAGGAGATTAAAGAAGCCATGGATGTGGCAGAAGCTAATATGGTCATCTTTGATGACGACCTGAGCCCATCCCAGATTAGGAACATAAGTAAGGCATTGGATGATGTAAAGGTGCTTGACAGGAGTTCCCTCATTCTGCACATCTTTTCTGAACGGGCCCAAACTTCTCAGGCACGCATACAGGTAGACTTAGCCCAGTATCAATACCTGCTCCCAAGACTGACAGGAATGTGGACGCACTTATCTCGTCAAAAAGGGGGTATAGGATTGAAAGGAGCGGGTGAGAAAGAGATAGAAACTGACCGAAGGGTCATTCGTCAGCGGATAGACAAGCTGAAGAAGGAGTTGGTGAAGATTGATAAACAGGACCATAACCGGAGAAAGAACAGGTCTGAGTTTGTGAGAGTAGCCCTGGTGGGATACACTAATGTGGGTAAATCCACCCTCATGAACATCATCTCCAAGTCCAAGGTATTGGCTGAGAATAAGCTATTCGCTACTCTGGATACTACCGTCAGAAAAGTTTACTATAAGAGCGTTCCCTTCCTGTTATCTGATACCGTCGGATTTATCAGAAAACTTCCCCACCATCTGGTAGAATGTTTTAAAGGTACTCTGGCCGAAACTCATGAGTCAGACATCCTTATACATGTGATAGATTCCGCCCATCCTCATTTCAGGGATCACATGGAAACGGTCAAGCAGACGCTGAGAGATATGAACATGGCAGAAAAGCCGGTCCTCACAGTTTTCAACAAAATAGACTTATTGGAAGAACAAGAAAGAGAAGAGCTGGAAAAAACCTGGTTTGCCCAGGAAAGTATGCCAGCTGTTTTTATTTCTGCAGGTGAAGGGCTAAATCTGGATAGCTTCCGTGAAACTTTACTGGAATTAATCGTAGAAGAATACGGACGCAAGACCTATAACGGGACGCATTATCTCCTTCAGGACTACCAATACTATAAAATGGCTGAAGAGGAGGCCAACCCTGAGGAGTCTAATGAGTTAATAGGATAGATAGTATTTCATAAAACCTTAACGTCTTTGCGTGCAAAAGATTCACGCCAAGCCGCAGAGACGCTAAGAGAAGAGAATAAGAAAAGTCATTCTATGTCAGGAGAAATAGTTAACAGAATAGCGCAAAGCCCCATCGTTACCTTCAAGCTGGAAGAGCATCACCCGCAAGGGGAGAGGGTTCTCATAGATATAAAAGACCAGCTTTTTCAGGGCATGATCCTGAGAGAAAAGGATTTTCGTGCTTGGGTGAAAGAACATGATTGGTCCCAGTATCAAGATAAATACGTAGCCATCACCTGTTCCGTAGATGCCATCATACAAGTATGGGCCTACATGTTGATGGAAACCAAGCTACATCCCTATTCGAAGAGAGTGGTGTTTGGGAATCTGGAAGACCTTGAGATCCAGCTATTCAGAGATGCGCTGGATAAGATAGACTTTGCAGAATTTGACGGTAGACCAGTCGTTATAAAGGGCTGTAGCGATATAGATATTCCTGCTGCCATTTACGTAGAGGCTACCCATAGGATCATGCCTTACGCTAAGAAGATCAGCTACGGAGAGCCTTGTTCTACTGTGCCCCTTTGGAAGAAAAAGTAGGATAATTTTTTATCGCCACTTATAAACAAATTCAACACGAGTTAATGAGTGGTGATTGGTGTTCATTTGTCTATTTGTGGCTTAAGATAATAGGGAAATTAATTTCTTTTTCGCTTCCTCTACCAGATTTGAATAAGTTTGTAGTAAACTTTTTTCACCCCCATGATTCATATCCTCGACCTACAGTTTCAAGTTTCCGAATCCATTGCAGCCTTTATTTATGAAACCAGTGAAGGACCTGTTCTGGTAGAATCTGGCCCTCATTCCACTTGGTCAAATTTGGTCTTCGGCATAGAAGAAGCCGGATTCAAGGTAGAGGATATCAAGCACCTCTTTCTGACACATATCCACTTTGACCATGCGGGGGCTGCCTGGGCTTTGGCTGAGAAAGGCGCTACTGTCTATGTGCATCCCGTAGGTTATCCGCATATGCTAAATCCTACCAAGCTCTATGATTCTGCCAAGAGAATCTATGGAGATATGATGGAGACGCTTTGGGGGATCATGAAGGAGATTCCTGAAAACCAACTCGTCTCAGTGGAGGATGGACAGGAGATTACCGTTGGGGATACCACTTTCAAAGCACTATTTACCCCGGGACATGCTACCCATCATATCGCCTGGCAGGTAGGCAAAGATATTTTTGCAGGAGATGTAGCCGGTGCCTGCATTGGTAAAGGTGGACCAGTAGTACCTCCTTGTCCACCGCCAGATATTAACATTGAGCACTGGCAGGCATCCATTGAACTGCTGAAGAACGTAGAGCCGGAAACCTTTTACATCACTCACTTTGGGAAGATCACAGATCCCATCCCTCATCTAAATGACCTGGAGAAAAGACTAGTGAAGTATGCCAACTGGATGAAGCCTCATTACGAGGCAGGCAAGAAGCCACCAGAGGTAGTGCCGGACTTTCAGGCTTATGTAACCCAGGAAATGCGCGACATAGGGCTTACAGATGAGCAGATAGGTACCTACGAAACAGCCAATCCTTCCTACATGAGCGTGGCAGGCCTCATGCGTTATTGGAGAAAGAAATTGTCGCCTAGGTAGAGTTATAACGTTCTCTTACAAATAACTTCGGAACCAACCTCTCATAATTTACTGGATCATTGATGAAATGATTCCTGGTAAACAGTAATCAACTTAATTCTAAATATTTTCGTAAATAGAGTTAAGCTTAAGCATTATGAGTGATCAGCAGATTTTATCCTTAATCCAATCTTTGGAGCCAAAACTCCAGGAAGAGGTCATTCATTTTATAGAATCCCTAAAGTCAAAGGAGAAAGGAAAACAGGAATCTCAGAAACCTTATCGTAAGGCTGGAACTTTAAAAGGACTGATAACATACATGGCGCCTGACTTTGATGCACCATTAAATGATATGAAGGAGTATATGTGAGATGTACATACTAGATACTCATACGCTCCTATGGTTTTTAGAAAACTCAAATGAGTTACCCGCCAGTACCAGAGAGACTATTGAGAATAATTCAGATATTTCAGTCAGCATTGTAAGCCTTTGAGAGATCGCGATAAAAATCAATATTGGAAAGCTTAACATCTCCTTTCTATTCGAAGAAATTTTTGACGAAATCCACACTCTTCAAATAGGCATTCTTCCTATAACTCAAGAAGACCTGAGTAATTACAAGAACCTTCCTTTAGTACATAGAGATCCATTTGATCGTATGATTATTGCGCAAGCGATTAGCAGGAATCAATCTGTGATAAGTAAAGATTCCCAATTCGAAGGCTATTCTGTGTCCAGGGTATGGGATAGCTAGTGCTAAGCTCTCCTCCTCCTCACTACCTCTGACATTACAATCCCCGCTGCTACAGATACATTCAGGGATTCCACTTTCCCGTACATAGGGATTCGGATTTTTTGATCTGTTCTCTTGAGGACCTGCTTGCTAACGCCCTTATCTTCTGCTCCCATGATGAGGCATAGGGCCTTGTCTACTTCCAGCTCATACAAACTCATCTCTGCTTTTTCGGATACAGCTACAGATTGGATTCCGTAGGCCTGCATCAGCATGATGGCATCTACCAAGTGATTGGTTCTACAGATAGGAATGTGATAGAGAGCTCCGGCAGAAACTTTTACAGCAGTTCCGTTGGCAGCAGCAGAACCTTGAGAGGGTACTATGATGGCATCTATGCCCATACATTCTGCGGTTCTGGCTATGGCGCCAAAGTTTCTCACGTCAGTTATTCCATCCAGCATGAGGAAGACAGGATTTTCTTTCTGTTCCTTGATCTGGAGAATGGTCTGCTCCAGAGGTTTATAGGTGATGGCCGATAATTGAGCAACCACGCCCTGGTGGTTGGTATCCCTGGACATATCCTTCAGCTTGAATTCAGGGATGTACTGGATAGGGATATTTTTCTCATTGGCCAGGGCACGTATATCTTTCAGGCGCTCATGCAGATTCCCCTCTTTCTTATAGAAAAGTTTCTCTATGGAAGCGTCTGTTTTTAGGGCTTCCAGTACAGGATGAATCCCATAAATGATTTGAGAACTTTTTTTCTCAGGCTTGGCCATATTTAAGGTTCTTGTGGTATTTGTTGTAAGAGTTGGCTACCCATATTGTTGCCGGTGATGTCTTCCAGGCGGTTAGCCAGGGACTGAGCATCTTCTATCTTGCCTTGCTGGGCCAGTGACTGTATGGTGATCATGATAGTTCTGAACGCCATGCTGTTTTGGGTCTGGGCATTAGAAACACCTGCCGCCACATTTCTGGAAAGTTGGGCCAGGGCCTGATCAGTTGCTCGCTCAAAGGCGGCTTCTGCCAGGTCTTCTATGCCTGCCTGCTGCAGAATCTGCGCAAAAGAGATAGACAGCGTTAGCGGCATAGGGATTACTTCGGATGGAATGAAGGTATCCATGAAGTTCACCAGCTTGCGAATTTCGTTTTGGTCTGAGGTAATTTCCTCTTGCATTCGGATTAGCTCCAGCTCTAAAGAATCTGTCATCACAGGATCACCTGATAGCTGCTGGAAGGTACCCACTACTATCTGATTCTTCATGATTTCTTCAGAGTAGCTATTACAAAGCCTGAAGAAGGAGTTTCTATAGTTACTAACTATGACACTTCTGATATGCTCATCGAAGTTGACAGAAGGATTATCCAGATTGGTGTAGAGGAATTTCTCCGTCAGGTTTTTCTGGAGAATATCCTGTGCAATTCTCCCGTAGTAAATGTCGTTAATGGTTTCCTCTGTGCGCTTTACCGGTAGTACTCTATAGGCCATTCCTTCCATTCTCAGGTAATCATTCAGGTTTAGGAAGTTGCTAGGAGCCATGGTATTGGCGAAGTACACAGGTCTTTGCCAGCCATCATTAGCTACATTTCTCAGGATATCTATGATCACAGAATCCTTACGGAGAATGTAGGGATTAGACTTACTCCCTCTGGCTTTGAACTCCCACACCATAGGATCGCCTACAAAGGGATATTCAGCTTCAGAGATGACGCCATCTGCTAACAACTGATCTTTATCCACTGGAAGGCTGATCTTTCTGGAAGGATAATTCTGTATGATCAAATCTCTCTCCCCCGCATAATCCTCTTTCTCCATGCTGATGGGAAGCGGCTGAGCAGCATTCTTAGGCTGCTTCATTTGGTCTATGTACCAGTCTGAGATCAGGAGCTCCAGGTTGGCTAGCCTGACATCAGTTCGGTAGCCTTCTACCTCCTGTATGTACCAGAGGGGAAAAGTATCATTGTCTCCACCTGTAAAGAGGATGGCATTCTCTTCACAACTGTTCAGCAGGTTTTTGGCAAATTCTATGTCTATGTATCTTCCCTTACGGGTATGGTCATCCCAGTTTTGGACAGCCATCATGGTAGGTACGATGAGGGATAGTCCTACGGCTGTGAGAACTGTCGCTCGCTGTCCAAGGTATTTCCAAAGCACATCCACCAGGAAAATGACGCCTAGCCCTACCCATATGGCAAAAGTTTGGAATGACCCTGCATAAGAGTAGTCCCGTTCCCTCGGTTGGGAAGGCCACTGGTTGAGGTACATGATGATGGCTACGCCGGTAAAGAAGAACAGCATGCCTATCACAAATGCATTCTTGCGGTCTGCTGCCAAATGCCAAATGAGTCCCATTAGACCCAGCAATAGAGGCAGGAAGTAATAGTGGTTATTCCCTTTATTCTTGGAGTCGGTATTAAAGATGAGTCCATCTTCCCAACGGGCTTCTTGCACATCACTTTGTCTCCCCACAAAATTCCACATGAAGTAGCGCACATACATATGGCTTAGCTGGTAGTCCAGGAAGTATTTGAAATCCTCGCCACGTGTAGGCTTGTCATCATAAGGGCTCTCCTTATCCCTACCCTTATTGTCGACATAGTTGATGTAGCCAAAGGGACCACTTTTGTACCGACCGGTCTCATACATGCGAGGGAAGAATACCACATCCTTATCCTCGTACTTATATTTTCTTTCTTCTACGTCCTCCACATATCTGTCCTCACCATCCAGCAGAACGTATTTCATGCCTGTTACATCAAACTGAGGATATCCCCGCGCGTCTCTCTCCACCCTTCCGTTGTACATGGGGCCCTTAAGTAAGGGACGATCCCCGTACTGCTCACGCTTCATATAGCTAAGAAAGGTGAGAATGTTCTCCGGGTTATTCATGTCGATTCCCGGCTCTACATTAGAGCGAATGAAAATCACAGAATAAGAGGAGAATCCTATCAGAATGACAGAGAAGCAGATCATGGCCGTGTTGAGAATGACTTTTTTCTGCTTAGCTGACCATGCGATAAGTCCCACTATAGCACCAATAAGGAGCACGGCAAATACCAGTGAACCTGTTCCCTTAGGCATACCAAAGCCTTCCAGAATAGTTCCATTGCGCATGGCCGTTCCTGTAAATACTTTCTCAAACCACCAGGCTATGCTGAAGGTATACTGGATGATGCCATACTGTATAAAGGCTAGGATGGCTACAGAAATTCCTAGCGTAGCTAGCAGTCCTTTCAAGCTGAAGGGGAACTTTCTCAGGTAGTACATAGTAGCCAGTGCCGGAATTGTCAATAGGTTCAGGAGGTGAACGCCTATAGATAAGCCCATCACATAGGCAATCAGGATGATCCATCTAAGATGGTCTTTTTCATCTGCTCTGGCTTCCCATTTAAACATCAGCCAAACTACCAGGGCCGTGAAGAAAGAGCTCATGGCATATACTTCCGCTTCCACGGCATTAAACCAGAGAGAATCTGCAAATATGGTCGTAAGTCCCGCAATAGCCCCACTGGCCAGGGCACTGAGATTCTTGGTTTGCTCATCCCAGTCCATGTCCTTCAGCCCTTTTTGGGCAAGCATGGTAGTGGTCCAACAGACAAAGAGGGCAGTGAAGGCAGAAGAGAGCACACTGATCATGTTCACCATGAATGCGATGGAGGTCACATCATTGAAGGCAAGCATGGCAAACACTCTTCCTACAAGAAGAAATAAAGGGGCACCCGGAGGGTGAGTAACTTCCAGCTCGTTAGAACAGGCGATGAACTCGCCACAATCCCAGAAACTGGCTGTTGGGGCTACAGTGAGTAAGTATACCACCATGGCCACCAAAAATACTCCCCATCCGGTAAGATTATTCAGCCTTTGATAAGTCATATATTCAAGTCAGACTAATAGTCTAGTTCACAAGCGTATACACATTCCGTGTAAAGAAGTTCAAAGGTAAGAAAAAACCCTTCAGTTCAGTATTTGCTGAGGAATTCTAACTTGCAGCCTATGAAAGAAGCCATCAACATAACGGAAGCCTCCAGATTTATTGTAGATAGGTTGAGGAAGTCTGCTCTGGCACCTGCTACTTGCCAGTCGCTTATCAGTCAATCTTTAAACGCTGCCAGTATTTTGCTGAGAGTCGGGGAAGAGACAGACCAAAAGATTATACTGGCCGCGATGTTGTTTGGGCCATATAAAGAAGGAGCTATTGAAGGAGAGGAAATCACCCAAGTATTTGGGGGGGAGGTATACTCCTATCTCTTGTTAGCTAAAGAGCCTGAAAAGCTTAAAATTCCCCAACTCAGGAGACTTCAATCCAAGAAAGAGCAGCAACTACAGAAAGGAGGACGAAGCGTATTTCTGGCAGTAGCAGCGGCTTCAATCAAGGAAAAACAGGACTATTCTCAAGAAAATAGCGTATTGGAAGAAAAAGATATCCACAACATAATAGCTACTTTTCAAGGTTCACTCCCCAATCTGGAAGCATATCTGGAAAAGTTAGCTTCTGAATAAGAAGAATAGTTGACTAAAAATATTAGCTTTGCTAATTTCGTAGACATTGTATACTTGGGGAAGACCCTTTTTCTCGTTGGAAACCTTCATCTATGGCAGAACTTAACGGAAACGGACACGAAGACCACCAGGAAGCCCACTCAGTACCTGTATCAGGCATGTACCAGGATTACTTCTTGGACTACGCATCCTATGTAATCCTGGAGCGGGCAGTACCTCTTTTACATGATGGTTTTAAGCCGGTTCAGCGAAGGATTTTGCATGCCCTCAAAGAAATGGATGATGGCCGTTTCCATAAGGTAGCCAATGTGATAGGGCAGGCCATGCAGTTTCACCCGCATGGAGATGCCGCTATAGGGGATGCGCTTGTGCATATGGGGCAGAAGGATCTGCTCATAGACTGCCAGGGAAACTGGGGGGACTTCCGTACGGGAGACAGAGCTGCTGCTTCCAGGTATATAGAGGCGAGATTATCCAAATTTGCGCTGGACGTAGTCTATAATCCCAAGATTACAGAGTGGCAGGCATCTTATGATGGAAGAAAGAAAGAACCCGTAGCCTTGCCGGTGAAGTTTCCCATGATTCTGACACAGGGAGTAGAGGGGATTGCCGTGGGACTGTCCACCAAGATCATGCCCCACAACTTTAATGAGTTGATCAAGGCTTCCATCAAGTTACTGGAAGGAAAAAGAGTAAAATTGGTGCCCGACTTCCCTACAGGTGGAATGATGGATGCCAGTAACTATAACGGTGGATTAAGAGGAGGAAAGCTTCGTGTACGCTGCCACATTGAGGTAAAGGACAAGACTACCCTTCTCATTAAGGATCTCCCTTATGGCGTTACTACTTCCAGTCTAATAGATTCCATTCTCAAAGCGAATGATAAAGGAAAGATCAAGGCTAAGCGCGTAATAGATAATACCGCTAAGGATGTGGAAATACAGGTGGACTTAGCGCCTGGGATTTCTCCAGAAGTGGCCATAGATGCCCTTTATGCCTTTACAGATTGCGAATCCAGTATTTCGCCAAACAACTGTGTAATCATAGATGGTAAGCCCCACTTCATGAAAGTGGAGGATATGCTCAAGATCTCTACAGATCACACCAAGGAACTGCTGCGTAAGGAGCTTGAGATCAGGCTGGGAGAATTAAAGGAGAGACTTCTGTTCTCCTCATTGGAAAGAATTTTCATAGAAAATAGAATCTACCGTGATATAGAAGAGTGTGAAACCTGGGAAGCGGTTCTGGAAACCATAGATAAAGGTTTAGACCCTTATAAGCCTCAGTTCTACCGGGAGATTACGCAGGAAGATATCATCAGGCTGACAGAGATCAAGATTAAGCGTATTTCCAAGTTTGACTCCTTCAAGGCGGATGAACTCATCAAGAAACTGGAAGAGGAAATCAAGGAGGTAGAGCATAATCTGGCTCACCTGGTGGAGTATGCCATCGCATATTTTGAGAATCTACTGGAGAAGTACGGAAAGGATAAGCAGCGCAAAACCCTCATCACGGAATTTGATGCTATTCAGGCCAGACAGGTGGTAGTAGCTAATGAGAAGCTGTATGTGAATCGTAAAGAAGGCTTCATAGGGTATGGACTGAAACGTGGGGAGGACGTAGAGTATGTGAAGGACTGTTCTGACATAGATAACATCATCGTCTTTAGAAAGGATGGTAAGTATAAGGTAGTCCCTGTGCAGGCTAAGGTCTTTGTAGGGAAGAACATTATCCATGTGGATGTGTGGAAGAAGGGCAATGATCGCAAGATCTATCACGCCATTTACGCAGATCCCCAATCCGGGAAGAATTTTGTCAAACGCTTTGCGGTAACAGCTATCACCCGTGATAGGGACTATGATGTAACTAATGGCGCTAAAGGTGCCAAGCTCATCTATTTCTCAGTACATGCTAATAGTCAGGCAGAGGTTATTACCATCCACCTTAGCCAGACCTGTAGAGCCAAGATTAAGGTATTTGACTTTGATTATGGAGAACTCGCTATCAAGGGGAGGTCTTCTCAAGGAAATGTACTCACCAAGTATCCCATCAGGAGGGTGGTACAGAAGTCTATAGGATCTTCCACCCTGGGTGGGAGAAAGGTATGGTATGATACAGCCTCAGGTAAACTGAACACCACGGAAGTAGGTACATATCTGGGAGAATTTGATACAGAAGATAAGCTCATTGCCTTCTTCAAGGATGGTTCCTATGAGATGGTAGATTTTACCCTCATGCAGCGCTACGATGCTAGTAAAACCGTCCTCGTCAATAAATTTGATCTGGACAATGTGTATACTGCAGTCCACTACGAAGGCAAGAGCAAAGAATATTATGTGAAGCGTTTTAAGGTGGAAACTACCACCATAGGAAGACCTTTCTCCTACATCAGTGAAGCTTCTGGTTCCAAGCTGGTGCTGGTGTCAGATCAGCCCAATGTGTATGTAGAGTTTAAGGCCGGGAATAAAGCCAAGAAGGATGTGGTCCAGGCCAATCTTTCAGAGGTGATAGATGTGAAGGGCTGGAAAGCGGTAGGAAACAGACTTGACAGAAGAAAGGTAACAGGTATTAAAAGGATCAAGCCGCCTAAAGGCCAGCTTCAGATAGGAGACGAAATGGAATGGAGCGGGGATGAGGTGAAAAACTAAGAATACATACCTATTCAGGGGCCTTGTCCGTTTGATTAGGAGTAACACAATTCTTCATACAACATGTACATCAGCCAAATTTTTAAGGGGAAACTTCTCGTACTTTCTCTTACGCTTAGCCTATATTTTTTCCCTAAACTACTTGTTCAGGCCCAACAAACTGAAAAGAACCTTGAAGGCATAGAAAGGCTCATTCCCAAGATCCGGGGACTAAACAGTACTGGATATTCTGATGAGGAAGGAGCTGGAATCATACTGTCTGGTACAGATAAGGAGATGATCATTCTCACGGCTTATCACGTCATTGAAAATGCGGAAGAAATACAAGTAGGCCTTTACCGCTATGCAAAAAAGTTCAAAGCTGATGTCCTCAAGGTAGATGAGGATCTGGATTTGGCACTTCTTGAGATATCGGGCCCATTTCCTTCCTGGAACATAGGACTCCCTCCCGCTAGTAAGCAGGATCTGGAAGTAGGGCAGAGCGTGACTACTGTAGGACATCCCGTAGGAAATGAGTGGGATATCAATCCCATCAACCAGGTCAAGTCTAACAGAATCGTTACTGACAGGAGAAGATTTACCATTACCTCCTCAGGTATTACTTCCGGCTCTTCCGGAGGACCTGTCTTTTCGAAAGAAGGATACTGGCTTGGAATGGTAACAGAAACCAATCAGGTGAGTACCGTCTGTGTAAAGACGGTTACTATTCAGGATCTGGTAGATTACTGGGGATACAGGGAGTATGGGGAGATAGATTTAAGAAAGAGAAGTGAGATCAAAGCGGAAGCAGCCGGGATCAGAGCCAGACTGACTGAATTATTAAGCTGTTTTGAGTCAGAAGTCAGGGAAGACCTAAAGGATCAGTATGGCCCCTATCTGCTTTCTTCCTGGCAAGGCACTAAGAAAATGTTTATTGCCGGGATCAGAGGAATCCTTTACTATGCTAATCTTGGAGAATGCTTCTCTTATATGTCCCAGGAAAAGATTTATGACTTTTACGATTATAAGCCCATAGAAGCCGTGGCAGGAATGAAGGCTTTTCTGAAAGACCAAAAAGAAGATGCGAGTCTTCCTTTTTCTTTTGCTAATCCCGCCATAGTAAAGTGGGGCTATACCAATCTGATTCCTGATCCTGGTACCTATGTACTGGGAGAAAGTTGCCAAGCTCACTATGACCAGCGCTACAAACGATTCTTCCGTTTGATGGCGGCTAGTTATGTCCATATGAATACTCAGGTGGACATGGCCAATGAAGTAGACTGGTACAAAAGAAATTTATATAGTGATCCCAACTATAATGGGCTCAGCTTACTAGACCAAAGGTACGGGTCTATCATGCCGGAATATGATGCGTACGGAACGGATATCTATTCTCCCTGGCATAGCTCCTACTCCTTTGGATTTTGGGTACGAAGAAATATTGATGGTTCTGATAAAGAATTATGGCAAGGACTTACTAAGCTGCTGAATACGTATGACAGAACTTTCCTAGAGGATTTATTAAAGGAGTAGATTCTGAGAGAGAAATGCCCATAGGATTTCTGTTCTCATCCAGATTCTTTCCGGCGAATGAATTCACCGCTACGTACATATAGGGGAGAAATTATTCGCCCAGTGAGAAGTTCAGTTTAGGGCCCTAGTTTGAAAACATTCCTAAGTCAGATGTATCCCCCCATCTACAGGAATCACTGCACCATTCAGGTAAGAACCAGCTGCAGATGACAAGAAGACAGCTATGCCTCCCATATCCTGCGGTTGCCCGATACGTCCTAAAGGACAGGAACGCTCTATCTGCTCCTGAAAGCTGTCCAGTAAAGTTTTTGTCATCTTACTCTCAAAGGGACCAGGTGCTATGGCATTCACGGTGATATTCTTTCCGCCTAACTTGATGGCTAAGCCCTTAGTTAGGTGGTGAACGGCAGCTTTACTGGTTCCATAAGGGAGGTTATCCATAGGAGAAATCTTAATCCCATCTATAGAGCCAACATTAATCACTCTGGCTGGATCATGCTTTTTTGCCCCTTTCTCCAATAGAGGAAGAAGTTCCTGCGTCAGGAAAAAGATAGATTTCACATTAATTCCCAGCACTTTGTCATAGCCTGATTCTGGATGAGAGGCAAAGGGAGCGCCCCATGATGCACCTGCATTATTGACTAATACGTGGAGCTCATCCTCATTAGCCTTGATGGCTTCCACTAATTCGTTTCTTCCTTCTTCAGTAGATAGGTCAGCAGGTACAGAATGACAGCTTCCTATCTCTGATAATTTTGCTGCAACGGCATCACATACTTCTGCCTTACGGGAAGAGATATATACTTTCGCACCATTCTCTACGAAGGTTTGGGCTATCATTAATCCGATCCCTCTGGAACCTCCGGTCACTACAACCGTTTTACCCGCAACTGAAAATAAATTGTTTATCGTTAAAGACTGCATGAGTTATTGTTTGGATAAGGATCCGACTTTCTTATCAGATGCTTTAATGTGAGAAATATGGTTCAGTAAAAATAGATCTTTCCATCAGTTAGTAAATACGCGATTGGTGAAATGTAAGACTACGTTAATGTGAGTTTTGGTCATGAGCTATTTGTGATCCAGTGTTACGACGCCTGCCGCGGGCCTTCATTTTGGCATTCGCCCCAAAACGAAGCAAAAACGCTTTGCCTCACCAATGCAACGCTGCAATCCTCCCACGATCGGTGGTGAGGCGGCCTCCCATAATCTATAATTTCTGCTATTCTTTCCCAGAGTAATTGAAAAGAGGAAGTAATAGATCGATTTTGATTAAAAATCACCCAAAACTCAGGATGATTTAAGTGGCTTTCAATTTTGTCATAATCTTAAACAAGAGTCTGGGGTAAAATCTTCTGGTCAGTACAGCCATTTTCTCTTTCCCTTTTGCGATCAGCAATTCCGGTGTCTCTCTTTGGATACCTTTGATGATCCTACTCACGCACTCTTCCACAGGGATGCCGTTGGCTATTAGAGGATCAGTTACGTTGTGTTTTTTACCGCCTCCCTCCAGCGCATTTTTAGAAATATTAGTTTGTACGGAGCCTGGTGTAACCACCATCACCTTTACGTTATGGGCATGTACTTCAGCTCTTAATGAATCCATAAACCCAATAACCGCATGTTTAGCAGCACAGTAGGCGGATCTCATGGGAGTCCCAATTTTGCCGGCCACACTGCTTATGGCGATGATTAAGCCACTTTGCCTTTCCATCATCTGTGGCAGAACAGCCTTGGTCAATGCCACTACTGCAAAGTGATCTATCTCCATGATTCTTCTGTCTACCTC
>JBCBKZ010000110.1:0-11139 GCA_038520955.1 Bacteroidota bacterium
TAAATGACTGATGCCATTCAGTCATTTAGTCATTTAGTCATTCAATCATTCAAAATTCTTACTTAGGTTACTATCATTTTCACCGGATCCCAGTTGATGATTTTATTCTGGAAGTAGCTCATGTTGGTGGCAAGAGCGGGTCCAGCAGCCTGTAGACCGAATTCTGCGTCTTCTAGTACAGGTGTTCCAGCTCTGACAGCTTTGAGGAAGTTCCAGTGGTGGTCCCAATGATCACTATAGCCGTCCGGTGCTGAATAGGTCATTTCTTTTGGGCCTTTCATGGCAGGTTTTTTAGGATAGGTAGATTCATACCATTTCTTGTATTCTGCCTGCTGGGCTTCTGTGAAGGTGAAGAAAGTATCCCAACCTCCATAACCTGGGGCTTCCGGCAGCTTGCTTCTCACGATCTTGATATCATTCCATCCGATGGTCATAACCCCTTCAGTACCTACCAATCTGATGGCAGAACCTCCCCCACCTCCATCAATGAAGTTCACACGCATCTGCACATTGAAAGCAGGATGGCTGTCTGTCTCAGGGTAATCATAACTACCGAGCATAATGTCAGGCACATCTCTCCCGTCCTTCCAGTACCTAAGTCCACCGGTAGCGTAAATTCTATCCGGCCCTTTAGACTCCAGTATCATGTGTAAACCTGAGAATAGGTGAACGAAGAGGTCTCCTGCGACGCCCGTACCATAATCCTGGTAATTTCTCCATCTGAAGAATCGCATAGGATCATAAGGTCTGTCTGGCGCATCACCAATGAATCTTTTCCAATCTACCGTTTTGGCAGAGGCATCCGTAGGTATGGAGTACTGCCAAGCCCCTAAAGCCGACTGTCTATCATAGAAGATTTCTGCCAATACCAGCTCCCCAATATCTCCAGCTTTGTACCTGTCTCTGGCTGCCTGGTAGACAATGGAACTTACCCGCTGGCTACCCACCTGTAATACCTTCCCACTGGATTTCTGAGCTTTAATGATGCCATGACCCTCTTCCAGCTGATGGACCATGGGCTTCTCACAGTATACATGCTTCCCTTTTTTCAAGGCCGCTATGGCTATCTTGTCATGCCAGTGGTCGGAGGTGGCTACATATACTGCATCCACATCATCATTGTCCAGTAACTCTTCATAGTCTCTGGTGGTAATGATATCCTTCCCATACACTTCTTTGGATCTTTCTAATCTCCCGTCATAAAGATCACAAACCCCTATTAGCTTGGTTCCGGGAATTTGGATAGCTGTTTCCAGGTTCTTATTTCCCATGATGCCCATACCTACCACAGCTAATCCTATGGTATCATTAGCACTATAGGTCTTGCCTATGGGCTTTTTATAGGGGAGAATCAGGCTCTCTTTAGAGGTCCAGTTAAGTTGGGTAGCACCTGCCGCAGCGGCTATGCTACTTAGTTGTTTAACAAACTTTCTTCTGGAGGGCGTGTAGTTAGTATTACTCATTTCTACAGTCATTTAACGCTAATAAGTTACAGATCCCACTTGCTGTCAGGTGGGAATATTATTCTTTACCAAAGAGAGTCATAACTTCTCTTCTTATCCTATCTGTTTAAGTTCTTTCCACAACATTTTGTAGGCCTGTGCGGGCTTTGAACGTTGGGAGAAGGTAAGTAAGGGGGCTTGGTGGACACCCATGCGTTCCACCAGACTGGAAGAAGGAATAGACGTCTCCATTACCTGCTTGTGTTCACTGGAGAATTGATACATGGTTTCCTTGTGCAATTTCTTCCTGACATCCACCATGGAATAGAAAGGCACCAGCTTATTGGCATCAAAACGCTTCCGATTAAAGTACTTCTCTACTTGCTGAAACACCCTTTCTGAGAGCGTAGTAGGAATCATGGGAAACAGCACCAGATCTGCAGCATGGAAAATATTTTCAGCTAGCAAGCTTAGCACAGGAGGACAGTCAATGAAGATATAATTATAGTCTTGCTTAAGGTCCTTCAGCATTTTTTTAAACTGCAGTTCGGATTTCTTCTTATCATCCAACAGGAAGTCCATCTTACGATTTGATATATCTGCGGGGATAATATCCAGTCTGTTATAGGGGGTGGGCTGGACAAACTGGTTTAAATTTGTTTTCTTATGTACGAGACGTTTGGCGCCCCCTTTCAGTTTTGCCTTTTGATTGAAGTAATAGGTAGCAGCTCCCTGAGGATCCAGGTCCCATAAAAGGGTAATTTCTCCCTCCAGGGCGGAGAGATAAGCCAGATTAACACAGGAAGCCGTTTTGCCAACCCCTCCTTTCATATTGTATAAGGCAATGATTTTCATTTAGGTAGCTAAGCTATCATTTAAGTTATGTACATAGACTCAAATTAACATGGACTAAGTTGAACTTCTAACTCCAGTATTCCGTAAAATTTTGAATATAGAACTTACGGAATATTTTGATCCTTAACAAGCTGGTCAGAAGAATAAACATATTGTTAATACAAAAGGGTTAATCATTAACAATGCGTAAAAACCATCTACATTTAACTTCCCAAATAGCCTCCCTTCAGAAGACCTATTTACTGGGGATTTTGTTGGTTCTGGGAGTGTTTTCAGGTCTAAATTCCACCGCTCAGGACAGCTTTACTGCCCGTGGTTTTCCAGACTCTGCCTATGCTTCCACCCCTTCATTTGGATTCTTTGATCTCTCAGCCCTAAATGATACCATTGACCCCTTTAACCTCTCCATTCAACTATTAAGTGCCGCTATCCACTATACTACTAATGAGCAAAGAAAAGAGCATGGACTCCGTCCTTTGGCTTTTTACCCTCCTCTTAGAAACATGGCGCAGCAGCATTCAAATGCCATGACCAGATTTGGATTCATAGACCATATTAATCCCTATCAGTCTGCCTATAAAACGGTCCCCTTAAGAAGTAAAAGATTTAAAGCCAATGCTGTATCAGAAAACGTAGCCAGTTCATTTCTTCACTGCTATGATGATGGAGAAACCTACTATCGGGTATGGAATGCCGAGAAAGGACATTATGAGTTCTTTACTTCGGAGGGTGCGAAAATCAGAAGAAATACCTACTTAAGTTTTGCCAGGCAGGTGGTCAAAAGCTGGATGGAATCCAGAGGCCACAGAAAGGCTATTTTAAGACCAGAACATACTTCTTTGGGCTGTGCAGTACAGCTCAGGGTGGCAGACATGCAAAAGGGCGTATTACCGCTTATCTACTGTACACAGAATTTTGGGGCAGGAGGAGAAAAGGCTATTCACTGACAGTCCGGACCTTTTCTTAGTTTTTCGCACAACTGGTTGAACTGCATAGATTCCTCCTCAGTCAGTCCCTGGAATTCATAATCCATTTTTCGTTCAAACACATCCATCTCTTCCAACAGCGTCAAGCCTTTCTTGGAAATGGTCACATCCACCAGACGTTTGTCACTTTTATTGACTTTTTTCTCCACTAATCCCTTGTCATAAAGACGTATCACGATTCGAGAAGAATCAGACATTTTGTCTAGCATACGATCCCTGATCTCGGCGGTAGTGATAGGCTTAGGGTTCATTCCTCTGAGAATTCTCAGGACATTATACTGCTGCATGGTGACCCCAAATGGTTTTAACAGCTGCTGCATGACTGTCTTAAACCAGTTATGTGTAAGCATCAGGTTGAGAGCAGCCCTTTGGTACTCGCTTCTAAATTCATACTGTTGAATTTCTTCTTCAAGGCTCCCTCTAAACATGAGAAACTCTTTTTCTTTGCTATCTGTAACTCCCATTCTCCTAATAATTTGCAGTATATAGTCCTAAAGACATAGAAATAACCACATTTGTTCAGAATTATTCTGAAAACTCTTTTTCCCAGACCAGATGGTTTACCTTCAAGTTGCCCGTCACATCTTCCATGTAAAGCCTGGCAGTGAGAATTCCCAACTCATGCTGAAGTAGTTCGCCGACCTCCACATGTACCCATTCCTTCTCTGTCAGCTTTATATCTTGTGAGAATTTTCTTTCTCCCAGTTCAAGGACCAGTTTTCCCTTACCCTCCCCTGCCATCATCAGGCCTATTTGATATTTACCAGATCGGGCCTCCACTTCCCAAACCAGACTATCCTGCACACTTACCCACCCCTCTACCCAGTCGCCATCCACGCCTGTGGGATGGGTCCCAATTCGTTCTTTTTCCAGTCCACGCCAACCCGTAAACTTCAACGAGCCATATGCCCTTGCAGGATGGCAGGCTATCTCAACAGGATTTTGCTCAGCAAAGCCTACAGGAACAGGCCTGGGCTGAAGGAGATCCTCCTTGGTAACGTCTGCCCACCATGACGCATATTCCGCACTCATGTTTGCTAACTTTTCAGGATGGCTATCTGCCAGATTCTGGGCCTCCCCAACGTCCTGGTCCAGTCGGTAGAGTTCCTGCCCATTGACCATCTTCCATGGACCTGATCGCATGATCCCTCCCGGCTGCTGTTGGGGATTTCTAAGGCTTTTGTGTGAGAAATGTTGGAAGAAACTCCGCTCCTTTAGGTCTTCCTCTACATCCTTTCCCTCAAGGATAGAAAGAAGGCTGATCCCATCTACATTGTCAGGTGCTGGTGCCCTTATCAGTTCCAGTAAAGTAGGTACTACATCTATGTGAGCCCCAAAGGTGTCATCCACTCTCCTGTGTGGCCAGTGACCTCCAAAGGTCCAAAAGGCATGTGTCCGTATGCCTCCTTCGTAGGTAGTGAACTTCTGGTCCCTTAATCCTGCGTTATATCGCATCTTCTCCTGAGGGACCTTCCAGCCGGAAATAGGACCGTTATCACTGAGAAAGAGGATGGCTGTGTTCTCGAGCAAGCCTCTCTCCCGCATTTGATGAAATAGCGTGCTTAGACTCTCATCCAGTTTGGTCATCATCCCATATAGCCTAGCGACCTTCTCGTCTAGACCAAGCTGTCTGAAGGGCTGGACATATCGGTCTGCTACGATGAGGGGTGTATGGGGAAGGTTGTGCGCCAGATAACAGAAGAAAGGGGCTTCTGAAGGCTTACTCATGAAACTTAAGGCTTCTTGCGTTAGCACATCACAGATATAGCCACTAGTGGCATAAGGCTTCCCATCTTTCTCCAGGATGGGATCATCATATACATTGGTGTGTCCTGTCCTAAAGCCTACAAAGGTATCAAATCCCTGTCCCATGGGGATGGAAGGATAGTACTCACCCAGGTGCCACTTCCCAAATATTCCAGTCTGATAACCTTGTTCCTTTAGTCGCTCTGCAAGGGTGATCTCGGAAGGGTGGAGTACTTCGTAGCCATTGGTTACACTTTGTACGCCGGTGCGCTGGTGATAGCGCCCTGTCAATAAGCTGGCTCTGGTAGGCGCACATACAGAAGAGACATAAAACTCCTTGAAGGCCACAGAGTGAGCAGCCAAACTATCCAGTGTAGGGGTAGACAGATAGGGGTTCCTGGCAAAGCTGGCATCTCCTACCCCCATATCATCTACCAGTATGATGAGGATATTAGGCGGAGTGGGTGATTTCTCCTGACAAGCCAGAAATAGAGCTGAGAGGAGAATGAACAAAGACATTTTCACACACTGCCTCTCCATACCTAATTTCCTCCATTTACCTGAATATCTTCTCCCATTTCTGCCAAGGCCCATTCCAGTGCCCATGAAGTAAAGGCGGCAAAATTGAAGTCTTTATATTTCAACTTAGCTCCTGGTTCTCCCAAATTCTTATCTAACACAGGATATAAATTGGAAATAAGAGGTCTTGCATTCTCTCCTATTAAGAGAATAGCGCGAGCGGCCTGTAAGGCTACTTGAGGTCTTTCATCTTCCACCCATTTGAGTAAGCACTCAAGGACAGCCTTATCCTGGATTTTATGGCCTAGTGCTTCAGCAGCTTGGATTTGAACTGACGGAGAGGCATCCTGTATAACTATTGGTCTAAGAATACTTTTCAGTTCCTGGACCGGAAGGTCCAGCTGCATAAGCCCTATGACAGCCCAATACCTCACCCCACTATCTGAACTTTTCAGCATTTCATCCAACTCTTGCTTGTCCGCCTTACCTACCCTGGCAGCAGCATAGTATACTTCCTCAGAGTTAAAGCTACCTGTTTTGGCCAGTTCATAGGGTGTACTCCCTTCTGCCCGAATCATGTACTCAGCTTCCGGCAATAAGCCCAGATCATTCTCCCGCATCATCCACTCACTTAACTGATAACTCAGTCGGTTGATATCATCCTTATACTGGGCATCTTCTATGAGGTTGGTCAGTTCCTGAGGATCATTCTCCAGGTCATACAATTCCTCCAGTGGCTTAGGTTCCCACAGCTTCTGTTGTTCTTCATTCAAGATTCCCTGATTTTTGGCTCTTCTCAAATAGCGGAAAGCGTCTTTTCGGTCAGAATAAATGAATCCATCCTGGATAGGCGGCAGGTGAGGCATGAAATGGCGGATATAGAGGTACTTTCCATCAAAAACAGCCCTCGACATTTCAAACATATCATCAGCTCTGTCTCGGGCTCCAAACACGTACTCTCGTGCCTGACCTGCCTTCTTACCCAGGAAGACTTGTCCCTGCATATGCTCAGGCTGCTCTACCCCTGCCAAACTCAATACTGTTGATCCAAAATCCACAAAACTCACCAGTTCTTCGTTCCGCTGTTTATCGGCTTGAGGGACAACTGATCGATATTTTTCAGGTACATGCACGATGAGGGGCACATGCAGACCCGTGTGGTAAAGCCAGCGTTTATAACGAGGCAGACCAAAGCCATGATCCCCAAAAAAGAAAATGATGGTTTCCTCCATCAAGCCGTCTTCTTCCAGAGAATCCAGTACCTGGCCCACCATGCGATCCATGCTATGGAGAAGGTTGTAATAGCGTGCCCAGATCATTCTCATACTATCTGTATCCGGGTAGTAGGGAGGAACTTCTACCTGCTCTTCTGTAACCAGGACATCCTCTGGTATGCCTTCGATGGAATTCTGGTACTGCTTGCTGATGACAGCACTTCCTTCATGGGAGGGACCTACATTGATAAAGCTAAAAAAGGGTTTATTTCCAGACCTGTTTCTCCAGGGTGCTACTGATCCTGACCAGTGGTCCCACCTGCCCTCAATATCAAAATTATAATCAGCCTTGTTCCGATTAGAAGTAAAGTAGCCGGCTTCTCGCAAATGCTCCGGTAGGGTTTGGACGCTTCCTGGCAAAGGAATTTCACACCTTAGGTGTTGGGATCCTAAGGTAGTGGCATACATTCCGGTCATGAGACAAGATCTGGCAGGGGCACAAATAGGGGCTGTTGCATAAGCGTGCTCGTACACTATGCCTGAAGGCAGTAGCCGATCTATGTTAGGCGTATTAGCTAAGGTATCTCCATAGGCCGCCAGGGCAGGGCTGATGTCTTCTGCCACCAACCAGATGATATTAGGCTGGTCCACTTGTTCTAAATCGGGCTTACAAGCAAACAGGCCGATTAATGAGATTAGTACAAACGTTCTAATAGTTGATTTCTTTCCGTTCATAAATGAGTCCTTGTAGGTCGGTGGTTAGCCTTCTGAATAGGCTATGATAAATAAGTTACTGTTCATCTGTATCCTGCTCTGTGGGACAACAGCTAGTGGATTAAACTGATACCCAACCCTCTTTTCTATGGCTAGCAAGTATGGCCTCACACAGAAGAATCTCATGATGTCCTTCTGCAAAAGTGGGATAGTGAGCTTCTTTAGCAGG
This sequence comes from Bacteroidota bacterium, assembly GCA_038520955.1. Classification (GTDB taxonomy): domain Bacteria; phylum Bacteroidota; class Bacteroidia; order J057; family J057; genus JBCBKZ01. The sequence goes on from JBCBKZ010000110.1 coordinate 7,706, forward strand.
GATGTTGTTCATTATAGCTTCATAAAAAGCCTTAAAGCACTGCTTGAAGGTATCTGGAAAACCCTCATTGTGTCCACCGGGATAGTTGGTGTAGGTAGCTGGCAAGGAGCTTAAGAGAGACGGATCACGTACAAAGCGTGCATTGGGCTTATGACGATAGCCTATCTCCAGCTCATTAGGCTGCTCACTGTTCCAGGCATAAGCTGCATTACTACCGCTTATTTCATACCTCAGACAGTTCTTTTTACCGGCTTGTACCTGAGAAACATGTAATACTCCTTTGGCACCATTGGAGAATCTACACATGATGGTTCCGCAGTCTTCCGTTTGTATGTCTACTTTTTCCAGCTGATCTTCTGTCAGTTCTTCATTAGAGAAGGTTTTCACCTCTCCTTTGGGGCGCTTCCTTACCGGATGTACAATGTGTAGGTCCGCCATGACAGAGGTTATTTTCAGGCCCGTCATGCTACAGATGAGGTCCATCCAATGGGTACCGATATCGGCTACCGCTCTTAGTTCTCCTCCCTTATCTGCTAATACCCGCCAGTTGTAATCGGTATCATACAACAGCCAGTCCTGTACATAAGAGCCGCTGATGAAATGCAGCTCTCCAGCCTTTCCTTCCGCTATCCATTGCTTCAGTTGAAGGTTCATGGGGTAAAAGCGAATGTTGTAACATACACCTGCTGCCAGACCACTACCTGCTGCCAGTCTGACCAGTTCTTCCGACTCAGAAGAGGTCATGGCCAATGGCTTCTCACACATCACATGTTTTCCTGCTGCCAGCGCTTGTTGGGTCATGTCATAATGAAGCACATTGGGCACAGCCAAATGAACAGCCTGTACTTCAGGGTCCTCCAACATCTCCTGGAAGGAGGTATATCCTTTCTCCAGGTTTAAGCTAATAGCTGCTTGTGCAGATTTTTCGGGCGTAGAACCCAGGATACCCTTTACCCTTACCCCTATTCTTTTGAGGGCTTCTACATGTACAGGGCCTATGAAGCCTGTTCCTGCTACCGCTGCTGTGATATTCATTAGTAGACGTTTTCGTTTCTGTGGTCTCCCCAGCGTGTTTTTACTGTGCGCTTAAGTGGGATCTGCAAGCCGTCTGATTCTTCCAGCCAGTCGTAAATCTCTCCCGCCATCTGTTTGATCATTTCCTGATGTTCAGGGCTGGCAATAAGGTTGTTCATTTCATTTGGGTCTTCCTGAAGGTCATAAAACTCATTGGTGTCCCAGATGCCATGATATCTGATGTACTTATAGCGATCCGTCCTTACCCCATGCATGGTAGGCGTATGCGGGAAGTCATACTCCCAGTAATACTCGTAGAAGATTCTGTCTCTCCAGGCTACATCCTTCCCTTCCAATACTGGCAGAATAGACTCTCCATGCATATACTCAGGCGCCTTTAGGCCCATGGCTTGCATGACCGTGGGTCCTATGTCAATGTTTTGGAACATTTGGGGGACTTCTTCTCCTCCTTCAAACAGTTCCGGGCATCTGACCAGGAAGGGAACCTTAACTGACTCTTCATAGAAATGTCTCTTGTCTATGAGACCATGCTCCCCAAAGGAGAATCCATTGTCTCCCATATACATCATGAGGGCAGATTCTTGTTGTCCAGTCTCTTCCAGAAAGCCAAACAATTCTCCCAAACTATCATCTATGCCTCTTACCGTTTCCAGGTACCTGCGGTAGAAAGTGGGGAAGTCCATTCTCCCGTGATACATGAAGTCTACCCCATGCCATCCCTCTCTTTGCATCTTTTGCCAGTCGGGCATACGCCCTTCTCCATAATAGGTATCTGTCCTGTGAGGCTTGGCAGGATTTTTCCCCTTTACTTGAGGCGTAGAAGTGTTGAAAGAGGGCGGATAGGCGATGTCTTCCTCAGCATAAGAATCCAGATGTCGCTCAGCAGGCTGGAAACTGGCATGTACAGCCTTGTGCGATAAATAGAGGAAATAGGGCTTATCTCCCTTCCTACTTCTCAACCAATCCAAGGCATACTTTGTCAGCAAGTCAGATATGTATACGCTGTCCGGATAAGTTACTACCTCCCCATTTACATTGAGTTCTGGTGCATAGTACTTGCCTTGCCCCTTAAAACTGACCCAGTGGTCAAATCCCGGGCGAGGATCTGCGCTGGCATCTCCCATATGCCACTTCCCAATAAAAGCGGTTTCATAGCCTTGTTGTTGAAGGTATTGAGGGAAGTAAACCAAGTCATCTGGCGCAGGTGCCTGATTATCCACCACCGTGTGAGAATGGGTATATAGGCCCGTCAGAATGGACGCTCGGCTGGGTGAGCACAAGGAAGTAGTTACAAAGGTATTAGGACAGTAGGCACCTTCTCTGGCCATCCTATCCATATTTGGCGTCTCCAGGTAAGGTACCTTTCCTGTGAAACCCATAAAGTCATATCGGTGGTCATCTGACAGGACAAAAATGACGTTTCTAGGAGTAGCTCCGTCTATGACTTCTGCTACTGGGGGTTTATCATCTTCCTGACTGACTGGTTTAGGTCCTTCACAAGCCCACAAAATCAGGCAGGCCCATACACTTATATACCAAACGTTTTTCATCTGTATCTTTTGGTATAAGGAGAGAATAGACCTGCCCCTGTACCAATTGTTTTAGGGACTAGACCAATGCTTCCACTTAGCAGACTGATTGGTAAAATGTTTATCCGTTCCACCTTTATTCAGCGGACAGGAGTCCGGCACCATCCAGTTGGCAAGCAGGAGCATGCCAACCCTCAAACTCGATTCTACTTAGCTAATACCTTCAGGCCTATCATCTCTGAAAAGGCTGGGAGGTCCAGTAGGTGGATTCCATCTGAACCAAGTTCAAAACTCCCCTGCCCTATTTCTTCTCCTGTGAAGGGGGATGTAGCTGTCCACGTATATTCTCCTGCCGGAAGATGTAGCTTCACCCATCCCTGGCTATTTCCGTGAAGAGCCATGGCATACTGCTTACCCTCCTCGGAAAGTGCCTGGCAATCCAGTCCAGGCGCGTGGTACACGACCGAATGGTCCGGCTTCATCTTAATGAAGTCCATGGAGGAAAGAAAGGCTTGAAGATAGGTAAGCTGCTTTCTAAAAGTAGTGCTTCCACCACCGGGCGCATCATTATTCCCGGTCCCCTTCTCCTTTCCCACAAAGAAGGAGTAATCCAGGTTGTTGAAGATGGCACCTCCTGCCAGCATAAATTGCCAGGCCTGACGTAGGTAGGTAGTATCAGACTTACCGTAAAAGCCTGATTCATCAAAATTCACAGGAAGCTCCCATGCATAGTTTTTCCATACCGCCTCCGGCCAGACGTAGTGAAAGTTGAGAATGGAAATATTGGGATCTACCTCTGATAGGGAGTAGGTGAAGTTAGTGTAGTTTTGTGCGATCAGGTGTTTGTTTGACAGCTCAGCTTCTGTGTCA
>JBCBKZ010000111.1:0-11126 GCA_038520955.1 Bacteroidota bacterium
TAAATAGTGATGGAGAGTCTTTTACGCCCAATACGCTTGAGAAAATATTGCTACTGGGAGTAGGTGTAGCTATTACGTTCATGGCCAGCTTCTCTATGCAGTTCCTGAATAGGTACCTTTCCTGGCGGAAGAATGCAGGAGCCAGATTATTTGTAGGGATTTTAGCTCAATTAGTAGCGAGCATAATGATCATGCTTGCGGGACTAAAGCTCTACCGCTTCCTGCTGGGAGAGACGCATGTGAATGCCGAGGTCCAAACTCAATTATTGATTAAAGCGGGCATACTACTGCTGATACTGATTCTTCTGTATCATATCATCTACTTTGCCCTCTATTCATGGAACCAGTATGCCAATGCTCAAATAGAGCGACTGAGTGTAGAGCGGAAGCAAATAGACCTTCAGCTCAAAGCCCTTAAGGCCCAGCTAAGTCCTCATTTTCTCTTTAACAGCCTGAATGCTATTTCCAGTTTAGTAGAAACCAATCCTATTATGGCGGAGGAGTTTATTCGCAAACTGGCTAAGCTTTACCAGTATACCCTGGAGAGCTATGAAAAGCCCTGGGTGAGTCTTGAAGAAGAATTGAGCTTTGTGCAGGCCTACCAATACCTCTTACACACACGCTTCAAGGATGCCCTTTCTGTGAGAATAGATGTGCCGGAAGAAATGCTACAAAAGTCTGTTCCTCCGCTAACCCTACAAATGCTGGTGGAGAATGCCGTGAAGCATAACCAGATGAGTGCAGAACAACCTCTACAGGTAGATATTTCCATGCTGGATCAGTGGATATCAGTCTCTAATAATATCACTGAAGAACCTGTCAATGCCTCCTCCTTCCAGATTGGCCTTTCTAACATCCGCGAACGCTACAGAATCCTTGCTGATAAGGAAGTAGAAGTAGTGTCTGGAGATTCCTTCACCGTCAAACTCCCCATCCTATGAAAGACTCATTTATACATAAACCCCTTTTCCGCTTACTAAGTCCCATCTTTAGTGGAACCATTGCTTATCTACTGATTCTTCTCATCTACAATAATGTAGAGCAAATCACGGAAGACTTTCTGGGCCAAGAGCTGTTTTTCTGCATAGGACTTACTTATCTGATTCAGGAAGTATCTGTACAGATTCTCAAGGTGATGGAGAAATGGCGCTATGCCTCTAATGAAGTAAATCAATACCTGACCCTGGCGGGCCTTTCTCTTTCCGTATGTATCATGCTGGTGATTCTGGGTGTAGGGATGTACTACAAACTTATTCTGGGATTTAGCCCCAGTACTCGAGAGCTCATGGTCTTCGGAGGTGTGTATGGCTGCATGAACCTGATTTACTTTTCTCTCTATGTGAGCCATCAGTTTCTCTTTAGAATGAACCAGGAAAAGTTACAAGCAGAACAGCGCCTCAAAAAAGGACTGGAAGAAGACTTCAGGCAATTCCGTAAAGGTATAAATGCAGATTTACTCTTCGAGAGTTTCGAGACCATGATCATGAATATGCAGGATGATCCTGAGAAGACCACAGATTTAGTGGGGCACCTCTCATCTGTTTACAGGTACATTCTGGGTGGAAGGGGAGAAGAGTTAGTTTCCCTGGAGAAAGAACTGAGGGTGCTACGGCGGCTGGTCAGCTTATTCAATTATCTGCCACACAGAAATGTAGACCTTGAGGTAGATGTGCAGGGAGACCCCTGGATCGTTTCGGGATCTGTTTTGACAGTGATAGAGCAAATTATCAGAAATTCCATTCCTAATGCTACGAAACCTCTGCCTATCCGACTCACAACGGACAAACAGCATATCCTTATCACCTTTGAGTCAAAGGAAAGGTTGAGTCATCAGTTTGGTTTGGAGAGTCTGGAAGATGTGGTACGCAGCTACCGGATTTATGGAAATAGTGATCCTTTTTTCAGGCAAATAGGACCAGAGAAGATCATTGGCCTTCCTCAACTATTCATTAATGAGCCTGTCATATGAAGGTAGCCATCATAGAGGATGAATCTTTGGCAGTGGAAAAACTGGAAAAGTTTCTGCTAAGGCATGATGCGGGAGTGGAAGTCATGGCCCGATTAAGCAAGGTTAGAGAAGCCGTAGATTGGCTATCTCAACATCAGCAGGAACTGGACCTCATCTTCATGGATATCCAGTTGATAGACGGTATCAGCTTTGAGATTTTTAATCAGGTAGACATCAAGCGGCCCGTGATCTTCATTACCGCCTTTGATGAGTATGCCATAGATGCCTTCAAGGTTAATAGCATAGACTACATCCTGAAACCGATTTCCTATCTGGATGTCAGCAAAGCGCTGGCCAAGGTGGAATCATTAAAGGCTCAGTTACACCCTGCTGAAAACATGGCTTCTGTCATCCAGAAGATTTCTCAGAAGAAAACCAAGGACAGGTTCCTGGTCAAAAGGGGAAATCATATCCAGTCTATCAAGACAGAAGAAGTGGCTTGCTTTCTGGCGGAAGGAAGAACCGTTACCCTCATTACCCTGGAGAAAAAGAAGTTCATCATTGACTATAAATTGGAGGAACTGGAAGACCTCCTCTCGCCTCAGCAGTTCTATAGGGTGAACCGTTCCTTTATTCTCTCCATCAATGCCATAGAGGATGTCATTCTCTACTCTAACAGCCGATTAAAAGTCAGACTTCAGGTGGAAACGGACAAAGAGATCATCGTAAGCCGTGAAAAAGTCAGCAGTTTCAAAGAGTGGTTTGCGGGAATGTAGTAGCTAATACTTTATCCGTAAGAAAGTAGGTAATCAAATTTGAGTGGCCTAAATTAATTCTCTAGAGTAAGACGGACCCTGAGGTTCTCGAAGGGTTAAATTGTTCCATACAACTTTGTCACCATAAGGATATATATCCCAAGACTGGAGTCTTGTACCATTTTTCTGAACAAGCAGGAGCTTGTTCAGCGCGCATTTGATAGTTGACAAGCTCCTGCTTGCCAACAGGATGGTTGCGGACTCCTGTCCGCTGAATAATACTCACTAAAGTGCCAAAGTAGTATGAAACCTTTCCAGGAATTAAATAGTACATCATTACTCAGACAGTAGGTGTATGAGTTATCATGAGGTTATTTCTATTAATCCTAATATCCGTTTTGGAAAGCCATGTATTAACGGGACCAGAGTATCTGTATATGATGTACTGGCTTTGCTAGCATCAGGTATGTCTCAGGAAGAAATTCTCCGAGACTTTCCTAAGCTCACTAAAGAACATATCTTGGCATGTCTAGCGTTTTCAGCAGATAGAGGAAGAAGACTAAAAATGTGAGCCTATCAATACCCATTTATGTCAAAGCGAACAATTGAAGTCTTAGCCTATGATCCTGCCTGGAAAGAAAGATTCGCTCTCCTAGCAAAAGACCTACGTGCTAGTCTGAGAGGAAAAGCTTTGAGAATCGACCATGTTGGCTCTACCTCTGTTGTGGACATGTGGGCAAAGCCCATTGTAGATATTCAGATATCCGTCCACTCTTTAGATTTACTGGAGGAGTTTAGATTGCCCTTGGAACAGCTAGGATACATATTCCGCGCGGATAATCCAGACCTGACGAAACGATATTTTCGTGAGAAACCCGGGACCACAAGAACCCACATACATGTGCGTCAGGCGGGAAGTTATTCAGAACAGGAAGCCCTCCTTTTTAGAGATTATTTACGTAAGCAACCAGAAAAAGCCGAGAAGTATTCAGCGTTCAAACAGTCTTTAGCTGTTCAACACAGAGATTTCCCCAAACGCTATGTAGAAGAAAAGGCCCCCTTTATTCATTCGATGCTGATGAATGCCAGGGTTTGGAGTCAGGAGGTAGGATGGTTTCCCGGAGAATCAGATATGTGATAGATGGGAATAGGTAAAATCACCCGTCATTCCATAGGGCTTGCGTGTATGTCTGGTGGGTCGTAGGGAATCTCAAGGCTAGATCTCGGTCGATCCTTCAAGCAATATGCTACAGTCCCACCGAGATGACGAAGCTGAAAAGGCTTTACCTTCATCGCCTACACTAGCTCCAATACCGTAGCTGCTCCTAATCCTGCCCCTCCACTAATGCTGGCCAACCCAAACTGCACATCTCTCCTTGTCATCTCATCAATTAAGGTAGTGGTGATCATTGCTCCGCTGGCACCTTGTGCATGGCCCATAGTCATGGTCCCTCCATTTACGTTAAAAGCGTCTGGAGCTATCCCTAAGTCTCTCTGGTACTTCAAACAAGAGGCAGAAAAGGCTTCCGCAAAATTATGCAGACCTATATCTGTCATTTCCAGGCCAGCCTTTTTGGTCGCATTTTGAGCAGAGTATTGTCCTCCAAGTAGCATAATGACAGGCTCACAAGAGGTATGATCATAGGATCGGATTTTGGCCTTAGGTTCCAGGCCAAGTGCCTTTCCTTTCTCAAGGCTTCCTATCAATAGCAGACTTGCGCCATCCGCCATAGAAGGAGAGGTGCCCACCGAATGTATATGTTGAAGCTTGTTCAGCTTAGGATATCTTTCTTGAATCTGCTTCCTGGTATGTGGCTTTACAAAGCTTTCAAAAATGGGAGGAAATTGGTTGAGTTTTTCGAGACTGGTTCCTGGACGAACGCACTCATCTATTTCCAGGACCGTCCTTCCCTCTTCATTCTTTACGGGAATTAAGGATTTTTTGAAGTAACCCTTTTGGGTAGCCTGATCCGCCCTTTGGTGAGACTGTACGGCATACTGATTTAATTCTTCAAATGAGAATCCTTCAATGCTGGCGATAAGGTCCGCTGATACCCCCATGATGGTATAGCCCGTTTTTTCAATCACTTCAGTGTCTGAAAACCACATTCCTTTGTCCGCAAACATGGGAACCTGCGATAGCATTTCTATGCCACCCGCTACTAACATATCCGTCAGGCCTGAACACACCTTTGCATAGGCCAGTCCTATGGCAGTCATGCCGGAAGAGCAAAAGGTATTTACGCTGATGCCTTCTATATGATCTCCCCAACCGTGGTAAAGAGTAGAGATTTTGGCTATATCAGACCCCTGTCCTCCCACCTGACCTACACATCCCAAAATTACCGACTGTATGTCAGCTGACTCGATCCCATTCCTTTCTTCCAAGGCGCTATACAACTGAGAGAGTAAGTGAACGGGTTTCACATTTCTCAGGGAACCTTTCTCCCTATGGCCTTTTCCTCTGGGGCTACGTACAGCGTCAAAGATGTATACTTCTGTCATTATGAATGAGTAAATGTGATTTTTAGATTCTATTAGAATGCTTTAACGCACTTACATTTTGGTTCAGTAGCCTACTTTTTACCAGTGCTACGTCGCTTGCAGCGGGCCTTCATTTTGGCATTCGCCCCAAAACGAAGCAAAAACGCTTGGCCCCACCAATGCAACTCCTCAAGCCGCCCACGATCGGTGGTGAGGCGGCCAACCCGCTGTTACTTTCCATTCAATTTGCTGATTAATTGAACATTCTGTCTCCGCTAGCCCAGCAACCGTGGAAGCCTACAGGTACCCGTTGAGGCAGGATGATTCTGGCTAATGGCTCTTTATCCATATTTTGCGCATCCAGGATGATGGCTTCGGAAGTTTCTTCTCTGGCATCGGTTACAAAACTGATGACATAGCCGTCATCCTCAGAAGTGGCATTGGCTTTAGGAATGAAGGGCGATTCACTTCCATACTTGTACTGCCCATACTCGTGCGTGACAGAAGTTTGTTTCTCCATGTCATACTTGACTATTCCATCAAATCTGAAGGTAGAAGAAAGTTCAAGACGCTGGTTGTAGGCATACTTTGATTTCCTTCCCAAATACTGTGTATTCATCAAAGGAAATTCTGTTTCCATATCATCCAGCTTGTACTCTTTGGTCTCTCCTGTCTTCATGTTGAACCTATACCTGTGGAGATAGGCTTTCAATAGCAGGTAGGCGTTCAGCTTTTCTACTTTGGAGGCTCCTTTAGGAAGATCTCTTTGAGGAGTAGGATTAGGGTTAATACAGCAATCCATCACTATTTCATCTCCTTCCTCCCAGCAGTTGATGGTATGGTAGATATAGCAAGGCTCTGCTTCAAACCACTTAACTTCATCTGCCTGTCCAAAACGTGGGATAATCCCAAATCTGCTAGGCAGCTCTTTTTTGAAGATGGGGACAGCCTTCCCCTTGGCTAGCATGGTGGGGATATCATAAATGAGCGGTAGGTCCATGAGAATGGAATAATTCTCAGTGATCCCCATGTCATGAGGAATACGTGGTCCGGGTACAGGAACTTTAGTAAAGTGTTTGACTTCCCCCGTTCCACTAATGACGCCATATGCCAGATAAGATCCTGTCAGCTCATAGTCAAAGAACATCATCTCGTTGGTGACCTCATCTACCTTAATGTGGGCCATGGCCTTGGAGCTTAGGGTATTATTGAAATCCTGAATCCCTTTGGTTTCCAGGGTTACTGGATCTATCTCATACAGGTCTCCACACATATACCAACCTGCCAGCAGCTTTCCATTATGGAATCCCACGGCAGTATTGGCGGTGTCCTTAAGCGGTACCCCTCTATTCCATGGCCTAGTCATATTGGCAGCCAGGCTTCCCATGAGACCTTGCCAGAGAGATTCTCCCGCCGCTTCTTCTTCCTTAAAGTTGGTGGTTCTGATCCATCGGTTTCGGTAGGTAGCTTTTCCATTCTCCAGTTGGATGGCATGCAACATAGCATCTCCATCAAACCAATGGTAATGCCCCTTAGGCTCAAACTTGGGGTTAGGGCCATTCCTGACAAAGGAACCATGGATGTCTTTGGGGATCTCACCTATCACTTTCAGGTCTTTGGCGGTTATTTCTTCGAATATGGGTGCGTAAGGCCCTAATAGGTAGGGATTGGCCTCCTCCAGGGCATAATTCATGACATCATTCTTCATGATAAGCGTATTTGATGTTGTTAATTTTATCTACCTACAACAAAGCTGGCAACTGTAGTAAAGCTGCCACCTATATTGAGTATTCCTACGTTCTGTGTATTCTCCACCTGATAATTTTCCGCTTTACCAGCTACCTGCTTATAGGCATCCAGCAGCATTCTAACTCCTGTAGCGCCTACAGGATGTCCGGCTCCTATGAGCCCTCCACTAGGGTTGACAGGGAGTTTTCCTGAAAACTCAATGGTTCCCTCCTCTATGACCTTCCATGCCTCTCCGGGCTTAGCTAATCCAAAATGCTCCAAAGCCACATACTCTGAAATGGTAAAGCAGTCATGCGTTTCTATCAGGTCCAATTCTCTTGCATCAGAGAGTTTAGCTCTACTGAGGGCGTCCTGAATAGCATGATGAAGATGCTTGAAGGGATAGTGGGACTTCTTTGCTTCTCCCAGTTTATAGTTCAGTTCGATAGGAGCTGTCCGGTGTCCCCATCCTTTGACGTAAGGGATGTCTTCCAGAGAAATATTTCTCTTAGCAGCATAAGCCCTGGCATAGCTCTCGGAAGCCAGGAATATGGTCGCACTCCCGTCTGTAATTCTCCCACAGTCTGATTTGCGTAGGCTTCCCTCAATGAGAGGGTTATGTGCATCATTCTTCCCAAAACTATCCTCGCTCATTTCCCAGTTACGGGTTTGGGCTTGAGGATTGCGCTGGGCATTGGCATAGTTCACTTTTGCGATGGAAGCCAAATGTGCCTCATCAAGGCCAAATCTCTCCTGGTAAAAGGTTTTGATCTCTGAGAAAAGGTGTACCCATGGATAGCGGGCTCCTTCTGCTTCATGGCCTGTCCAGGCTGCTACGCCTAAATGCTGAGAAGCAGTTTGGCCATCCACATTTCTCATCATTTCTACGCCTGTAACCGCCACCAGGTCATAGTAGCCGGCTTCAATTTCTCTCATGGCAGAAAAAGCTGCCATGCTCCCTGAAGCACAGGCCGCCTCGTGTCGTGCGGTAGGAATACCGGAAAGTTGGGGGAAACATTGTAACAGGACTCCTCCCAGTTGTCCTTGCTGACAGAAGAGTTCCCCCACAAAATTACCGATATGTATGCTTTGAATGTCTGCCAGATCAATGAGGGTGTTTTCTAAAGCCCCTTCAAAGCTGTTAGACATGATGGTATCTATTCCAAAACCCTTTTTGGCCCAATTGATTGAGAAATCAGTCTGGGCACCTCCAAGTATAAAAACCTTTCTAGCATTCATCTTTTGCTGGCTTTGACAGGTGAGAAGATGATTTGTAGTCGTAGCAATTCTAATATCAATAAAATTGAACACAATGTCCAATTTTTTGAAAACTATTTTGTTTATTTCCCTTGATGAAGGAAACCATTAAGAAGAGTAGGGAAGAACACATTATCCTGCATGCCCAGAAAGTATTCTTCAATAAGGGCTATTCCAATGCGGCAATCTCTGATGTTTGCAAGTCCGCTGATTGCAGCAGGACCACGCTGTATACTTATTTTGAGACCAAGGAAAATCTATACCTGGCGGTAGTAAAAGGGACCTTCAACAAATTTCTAAGTCATTTTGCGCAGTTAGACCTGGAAGGGAAAAAAGGATTAGACAGGGTGCTTACCCTTGCCATAGGATACCTGGAATTTGCTGGTAGTCATCCACAGTATTACCAGGAGATCCTCAACTTTTATGGATTACTATGGAGTATCAATGAAAAAGCTGTTCAGACGGAGACGCAAAGTAAAATTAAGAATAGTGCTAATTTTGAGGATGCCAAGGCTCTTGCCCAATTACCCTTGAAACTTTTGGCAAGCGAGATTCAGAAAGGACAGGAAGATGGATCTATTCAGAAGAGGACTTCCCCTCAGATTCACATGATGAACATTTGGGCCTACTTAAAGGGTATTTCTGACCTTTCTCCTATTATAAAAAATCTTAGTCCTTCTTCAGGAGACAAGCTTGATCTTACAGAAACGGTTACAAGAATCATTCGGACCATGTTCAAATCCTGAAAGCTAGTTGTTTCTACTCAGCGCTTTTGATGTTAGCTGAGATAGGACTTCTTCAAACTCCTGACGTTTTTGAGCAGTAACCATTCCTTCCTCTCTGTAGCGGATGATTCCCTCTTTATCCAGAATGAATACATAAACAGAAGACTTGTCAGACATCTGCAGTCCTTCAAAATAAGGATCTCTATCACCATAGAAAGTAGCTACATTATCATGAAGCTTAGGATTGATACCTGAGCGCATCCCATTGTCTGTCCAGCCAGAAGCCAGCTTGAAAAAGCTGCTGATCATGGGAATTTCGTGATAGCTCACCTCAGGCTTAGCTTCATGATCACTGATGATAAATTCTGCCCACGAATCTACTTTGAACTGTGAATCTCTTTCAAATACCAGAATGAGGATATTCGCCTCTTGAGTGAGTGCGTTGGGGAGGATGATTTCTTCCCTACTTAAACGCTCTACCGTTAAATCCGGGAATCTAGTACCAACCAAAGGATGGGGATCAGTTGAGATAAAAAAAGTGAGAAGGATAGAAAGAATGAAGGGGTGCATGGATTAGATTTTCCATATATAAGCGCTTTGGCTAGTCGAATGTTTATGAAACGCTGAGAGCTTAGGTTATTCCTCCTTTAGCATCTTCTTCAAAAATACCATCTGCCCAAGATGGTAATGGCTATGTTCTATGATTCCGTGAATGTTGTAATACATGGTTCCGTATTTATCCCCCCAGAAATCAGCTGATAGTCTTTCATAAGGTAGTTTCTCAATCTCTGACGCAAAGCTTTCCGCATTGGTGAGTAGTCGATTTACCAGGGCCTCCCAATCCTCTTGCGAATGTATGGGTGTGTGATCAAAGCTGAACTTATCGTTGGCTTCCAGTTTGTTCTCACGTAATACCATCAGAATGGCTTCCAGGAAATAATTCACATGAAAGGTGAGGGTAGCGAGGGTATTATAACCAGCGATTTCTTGTATGGATTCTTCCCAACTAACATCAGCTAATACCTTCTTAAAGTTTACATCGGTCCAGTTCCCGCCCAGGAAAGCATCTTTGATTTGTTTGGCTATGAGGATGGATAAGTCTTGCATGGAAGTGATCTTTTGTAGAATAGGAAGACTGGCTTCTTGGATAGATGGACGTACATGAGTATATGATGTGGAGGCGAGAAAAGTATTTTGTTAGATCTTAATACTTTTCTCGCCTTAGTATGTAGGGCCTAATAAATCAGCTCCTTTTGGGGAGCTACGCATGTAGGACTTCCTTTTTTTACCATCCTATAGCATAGGTTTTATTTCTCGGGTCTGCCCCACCTAGTAGCTGACCTGAAGAGGGATGAATCATGATGCCATTGACCCTCCCTTCATCCTGATTTCTCAATTCTACAGTTACGCCATACTCAGCAAACATTTTAGCTACTTCTTCCCCCATTCGTTTTTCTACAATGAAGGTAGGGGTAATATTTGTCCCCGTTTCCTGGTAACCACCATAAATAATTCTGGGAGAGGATATGGCTTCCTGAATGTCCATGTCAAAATCTATGATGTTTACGAGGACTTGGGAGAGTCTTTGCCATATTCCATCTCCTCCTGGTGTCCCTATAGCCATGAAGGGCTTACCGTCTTTCAGTACGATAGTAGGCGACTGATTAGACCTTGGTCGTTTTCCGGGTTCTATACGAGAGGGACTTTCCTGTTCCAGGTGTAAATGTCGCATTTGGTTGCTAAAGATAACCCCAGTATTGCCTACCACTACCCCTGAGCCATACCATGCACCCAGTGTTTGGGTTAGGGCTACCATATTTCCTTCTTTGTCTACTACGGTAAGATGGGTGGTATTGGATTTTTTGGCTTTCACGGGTATTTCTCCAGCTTTGATGGTACTCATTTTCCCTGATGGAGCCAGAAGCTTTCTTCTTTCAGCAGAGTATGCCTTAGAGAGCATCTTGTCAGTAGGAACATTCACAAAGTCTGGATCTCCTACATACTTATTTCTGTCAGCCAGGGCTAGCTGGATAACCTGACCTATCAAATTCAGGTATTCAGGACTATTATGCTCCATACTTTTCAGATCAAATCCTTCCAGGTGATTTAGCTGCATCAGTAAGGCGATGGCACTGCTATTAGGAGGTTGAGTGAATATGGAATAGCCTCTGTAAGAAGTCTCCAGAGGAGTTACCCATCTGGCCTCGTAGGAAGCCAGGTCCTTATGTG
>JBCBKZ010000112.1:0-11083 GCA_038520955.1 Bacteroidota bacterium
TCTCCTGATGAACTAGGCTTGTTATTCAATTACCTGGTAGACAATGGTCTTCAGAGGTTATTAATGGATGCCCCCTACTGGTATCACAGCATTTTCAAGCCCAGGGGATATGCTGGAGATGCCGAGATGATGGATCTGATTTATAGGGATGAGTATGAGGGTCCAGATCTATTCTCCAAGTTGATGCATAAGATTGGACTGGATTGTGCTGCCTGTATATCTATCAGAAACAGGAAAAATCTCCTGCTGGATTCGTTTACTGAATTTGCTGGGGGTAAGATATTAAGTCTGGCTGCGGGACCTGCTAAGGAAATAGAGGAGTATCTGGAAGTCTATTATGATATTGATTTTCTGGCGCTGGATCATGACATAGAAACGCTGAAAAATGCCAGGAAGAAGTATGTAGATATTCCTTACGGCATCATTAATGCCTTCCACCTGATTAAGGGATATCCACAGTACTTAATTCCCCGACCACAGTTATTGGGAAGTTGTAATCCAAGAAAAGATACAAAAGGCCTGCGAAGACTTTTTCTCCCTTTCAAGTACCAGGTAAAAAAACTGAAGCCTGAAAGCTATGACATGGTCTACTCTGCAGGCTTGTATGATTACATAGAAACCTTTGAGGATAGAAAGGATAAAGGGAGTGTTGCCCTGACACGTAAGCTGTTTGATCTGGTGAAGCCAGGAGGGAGAATGATTATCGGAAATATGAGTCCCCAGATGCCTGTAAGTGTGCGCTGGGTCATGGAAGCCATGTGTGAATGGTACCTGATTTATAGAAGTAAGGAAGAATTGATGGCTTTTGCTTCTGACATTCCGAAGAACCAAATTGAGAGTATAGAGATCATTCAAGAAGAAAGTGGGCTGAATTATTTTCTGGATATCCGCAAGAAGAAGTAGCAGGAATATTGCGTCCTCAAATAGTAGCTGATAAGGTATTGTTATTCTCTAGTAGAAATACCTTATCAGCTTTATGTATATACAAACTATTCTTTTCACCCTGTGGCTGTGTTTACTCAGCACCCTGTCCCTAAATGCCCAAACAGATAAGCCCAATGTAATCATCATGATAGCGGATGATGTGAGTTGGGATGATGTAGGCTGCTATGGAAATTCTCAGGTCAAAACGCCCCACATTGATGCATTGGCAGCTCAAGGGCTAATGTTTACAAATACATACCTGACTATCAGCAGCTGTAGTCCCAGTAGAAATAGCATCATGACGGGTCGCTATCCCCATAATACCGGGGCTGCTGAATTACACAGCGAACCCCCTATAGATTTTCAGGCTTTTCCTGAGTTACTCAAGAAAGAAGGCTATTTCAGCCTGCAATCGGGGAAGTTCCATATGGGTGCCTATGCAGAAAGAGCCTTTGATGTGATTTATAGGAAGCGGGAAGAAACAGGAGATGGAGGGGAGAAACTCTGGCTAAAGGGCCTACAGGAAAGACCTAAAGACAAACCCTTCTTCATGTGGTTAGCTGCCTATGATGCCCATAGGGTATGGGGACCCAATGAGTTTTCCGGCACGCATACTCCTGACTCACTCAAGCCTCCCTTCTATCTGGCAGAGGGAAATGCGACCCGGGAAGATCTTGCGCAATATTATGATGAGATCTATCGCTTTGACCACTATGTGGGGGAGGTAGTAGAAGAGTTGAAAAGGCAGGAAGTATTTGAGAATACACTCATCATCATTATGGCTGATAATGGACGTCCCTTTCCGCATAGCAAAACCCGTGTGAATGACAGAGGGTTGAAGACGCCATTTATCATCTCATGGCCTGATCGGATAAGCCAAAAGGGACAAAGCAGTGAAGCTCTGGTAAGTGCCATAGACATAGCGCCAACCATCCTGGCTGTGGCAGATGTAGACATACCTGAGGCTATTCAGGGAGTATCTTTTGAGCATGTTCTGCACTCCCCAGAGAATGCCTTTCGAACCCATGTTTTTGGGGAGCATAATTGGCATGACTATGAAGCACATGAGAGAATGGTCAGGAATGGTCGCTATATGTACATCCTTAACTCCAGGCCTAACGCCCCCCAAATGGGTCCGGCCGATGCTGTCCAAAGTCCCTCACATAAGGAGCTAAACCAGCTTAGGGCGCAAGGAGAACTTTCACCTATACAGGCAGATATTTTCATGCTTCCCAGACCACGCGAAGAACTGTATGATTTACAAACTGATCCTATACAACTGGTCAACCTGGTTTCAGTCCCATCCTATGAAATAGCTTTGGTGGAAATGAGAAATACACTTGGTGAATGGATGGAGGAAACGGGAGATGACATACCTGCGTTCCTAACAGAGGACTGGTACCTGCATGAAGCGGGCTACATACGTACAGCCGCACATGGAAAGAGGGGAGAAATGCCGGGTGCAAGTCGTCAAGCCACTAAGATCAATGCCAAAGGAAAATTCTAAGCTGAAATAATCTATGAGATACCTAACCTACCTTTTCATTTTATGCGGACTTTATTTGTTTTCCTGTTCGTCCGCACAGCAAGATCAACAAGCCAAACTAGCTTCCGAAAGCTATTCTGGTGAGCAGAGCATTGCCAGCAATTTTGACCAGGGAATGATACATGTGAATCAATGCGGGCAGGGAGATACGACCTTGCTATTTGTGCATGGATGGGGGATAGATGCTGAATACTGGGCTGAGCAAGAGGCCTTCTTTTGCCCTGATTATAGGGTAGTGAGTATGGATATGATGGGCTTCGGGAAATCAGGAAAGGAGAGAGAAGCCTATTCTATAGAAGCCTATGCAGCAGATGTAAACACCATAATAGACAAGTTAGCACTAAGCAATGTGATACTTATCGGACATTCGATGGGAGGAGACGTAGTGCTTGAGGCAGCCTTGAATCAACCTAAAGTCATAGCTATGGTAGGCGTGGATAACTTCAAGGAAGTAGGGCAAGTAGTAGACGAGCAAATGCAAGCGGAGATAGATGGTTTCATGGGTATGTTGACAGAGAGTTACCAGGAGGTGGTTTCTCAGTATGCGCAAGCTTACCTCTTTGATGCCAGTACTGATAGTACCATCGTAAATCGGGTAAGCCAGAGTCTTATGGAAGCAGATGAAACAGTAGCCATCTCCAGCATAGGCCATTACTTTGATTATTCTCAAAATGAAGCTGAAAAACTGAGAGAGTTAGGACGAAAATTATTCCTGATTAATAGTGAGAATTATCCTACCGATACCCTGGGACTTAAGAATAGTGGAGTGGAGTTTGAAGTCATGTCCATAGGACTTACAGGCCATTATCCCATGAATGAGAAGCCAGAAGCGTTCAATAAACTGCTAGGAAAAGCCTTGGTGGCACTAAGTGAATAAGTAGAATTAATGGGAAAGAATACAGTTTTGTCTATATTAAGGCTAGACTAGAAAACCCTTAACTACTAATTACTACTGCTTAATGAGTTCTAAACAATTCTATACCGTCCGGGTAGCCCTCATTGTGGCCTTGGGCGGTTTTCTTATGGGCTTTGATGCCTCCGTGATTTCAGGTGTAGTGAAGTTCATAGAGCCTGAATTTGACCTAACCAAAATCCAGCTAGGATGGGCGGTAGGATCACTAACGCTTACGTCTACCATTGCCATGATGTTTTCCGGTCCTCTTAGTGATAAGTACGGACGTAAAGTCATGTTGATGGTAGCTGCCGTTTTATATGCTATTTCTGCCATTACTTCAGCCATAGCGCCTGACTTTCTTTCTTTAGTTATAGCCAGGATGGTAGGTGGGTTTGGAGTAGGGATGTCTTTGATACTGGCTCCTATGTACATAGCAGAAATTGCTCCTTCTGACATGAGGGGAAGAATGGTATCCTTTAACCAGCTAAACATAGTGATAGGGATCACAGTAGCCTATTTCACGAATTACCTCATACTGGAGCTGGGACAGTCTACTGCTGAGTGGGCTGTGAATATGAAATTTGATGAATACAATTGGCGATGGATGCTGGGCTTAGAATCTCTTCCTGCTGTTCTGTATTTCGTAGGGATGTTCTTCGTTCCGGAGAGCCCCAGGTGGCAGATCATGAAAGGACAGGATGATAAAGCACTGGATACCATAGAAAAAGTGGTTTCTCCTGAAGAAGCCAGGCAGCAATTGGCTGATGTGAAGGAAAGCCTGGATGCAGATAAGGAAAAAGAATCTGCCAGCATGAAAGAACTATTTAAGCCGGCTATGACTCTTGTTTTGACCATTGGGGTTGTGGTGGCTATTCTCCAGCAGATTACCGGAATTAATTCTGTCTTCTTTTACGCGCCTATGATATTTGAGCAATCAGGTATAGGAACGGATGCTTCCTTTGTGCAGGCAATTTTGGTAGGGATCACCAATCTTGTGTTCACTATCCTCGCCATCATGTTTATAGACAGACTAGGACGCAGGCCTTTGCTAATTGCAGGTATAAGTGGGATAGCCGTCTTTATGTTACTATTGGCCTACGGATTTGGAACAGCTACTTACACGTTAACAGAGGAGTCTCTTGCTGCAGTGGAGGGGATAAACATGGAAGCCGTCCAACCTATGGTGGGAACTACCTATGATAGCGATGTAGAATTTAAGGCTGCTGCCCAGCAAGCCCTTGGAGAGGAAGAGGCTATTAAATTTGAATCTCAACTTATAACCGCTTCTATCAGTATGAATCCTATGCTGATCCTGGTAGGAATACTTGGGTTTATAGCCTCGTTTGGGATCTCTTTAGGACCTGTTATGTGGGTGCTATTCTCAGAATTATTCCCAATGAGGGTGAAAGGACTGGCTATTTCTTTAGCAGGTTTTGTTAATTCAGGGGTCAGTTTCCTGGTACAGCTTGTCTTCCCTTGGGAGTTGGCCACCTTTGGAAGTAGTACGACCTTCCTCATTTATGGCTTATTCGCTGTAGTGGGATTACTGTTTGTCATTAGAATGGTGCCAGAAACCAAGGGGAAGACGCTGGAAGAATTAGAAAAAATATTAGTAAAATCATAAACCCAATGAATATTAGAATATCATTTTTTTGTCTTATAGGACTATTTGTGTTGGGGGCTTGTTCCGCTCCCACTGAAACTAGTTCTTCCACTGAAGAGGCCATTGATTCTTCAGTGGATTTAGGCCCTGTGGTGATAGAAGCCGGATCTTTTCTGGATTCCAGTAAGGAAGTAGATGCTACTGAAAGTGGGGTCTCTTTTGATGAAGATGGTTGGCTTAGTTATGATGTAACTATCCCTGAGGCGGGTAGATTCATGGTAAGTGTAAGTGCTTCAGCTGCTGAAGAGGGTGCCTCCGTATGGCTAGAAGATTACATAGATAATACAGACGGGAGAACCTACAATGTTACGGGCAGTATTGCTATCCCCGCTAATGGTGTTATAGCTTCAAGCTCAGTAGACGGGACGCCTCTGAATGCAGGACTTCACAAAATGAAAGTACATGTAGGTGCTGGCGTAACTCTGGGAAAGGTTACCCTAAGTATGATGAAAGCTAAAGTGGAAACTCCTACCACCATGACCCAAAACCTGGAAGGAGATGAGTGGGTAATAGCCTGGGCTGATGAGTTTGACGGAGAAACCATAGATACAGAGAAGTGGACCTACGACTTAGGCAACTGGGGCTGGGGAAATAATGAACTTCAGTACTACACGGTTGAGAATACGGATAATGCAAGAATAGAGGATGGATACCTGGTCATTGAAGCCAGGAAGAATGAAACAGGAGACGGATGGACCTCTGCCAGGCTTACCACAAGAGAGAAGACAAGCTTTTTATATGGTAAGATAGAGTTCAAAGCTAAAGTGCCTAGAGAAAGAGGAAACTGGGCAGCAGGTTGGACCTTGGGGGATACGTATGTGGATGAGAAGTCATGGCCTTACTGCGGGGAGATAGATATCATGGAATCTGTAGGATATGAGGTAAATGACGAGACTGGAGACGGGATCGCACATGTTACCGTACATACACCTGCCTACTACTTTAAAATTGGGAACCAGATCAGTAATACCAAGGACATTGTAGATATCGCAGATGAGTTCCACACTTATGGGGTCGAGTGGACGCCTACTGAAGTGAAAGGTTTTGTGGACGGGGAAGAGTACTATCTATATGACAAAACTGCTAATGAGCTGGAGTGGCCATTCAACATTCCACAAAACATCATTCTGAACCTCGCCATGGGCGGAGGATGGGGAGGTGCTCAGGGAATGGACCCCAACATCACCTCTCAGAAGCTCATCATAGACTATGTACGTGTGTATGAGAAAGGATAATATCCGACCTATATGACAACTATAGGAGAAAATACAAAAGGGCCTTCAGTATGGGAACATCTGAAGGCCATTCTTATCTTGCCCTTTACGGTGGTGGTGGTTATCCCTACTATCCTGTATCACCTGTATCCCATCTTTTTTAGGAAATTCAGCTTTGTAGAAACCATTGGATCTGTCTTTTTTCTGTTGGGACTTGCGCTTTTTATCCAGTCCCTGATTCTCTTTGTGAGAATAGGAAAAGGAACCCTCGCCCCATGGAATCCTACCCGTAAGCTGGTAGTCAGAGGGCTTTATCGTTTTACCCGCAACCCCATGATATTGGGTGTGTGCAATATGCTGCTGGGGATTGGCTTCTGGTTTAGCTCCTTGGCCATCATCCTTTGGGGCGTAATCTTTTTCATAGGTACCCACATCCATTTCATGAGAAAGGAAGAGCCTCAGTTGAAGGACAGATTTGGAGAAGAATATGATGAATACCGAGATAATGTACCTCGCTGGTTTCCCCGATTTAGTGCCTGGCGTCCTGAGGAATAGCGCTTATCCTTCCGTTTTCAGTCGATGATGGAAGAGTAAATGATGGTATTGAGCTTTTGCCAAATATCCGGATGCTGTAACGGGAGTATCTGAGCCATGGCCACCATGATCATATCCTCCTGGGGATCTATCCAAAACTTGGTGTTGAAAATACCTCCCCATCTGAAGGTGCCTACGCTCCCATGGTTATGTCTCTGGTTTTTGGCCGTTCTGACAGAAACGCCTAAGCCGAATGTCATGCCTTCATTCCCCAATAAACTTCCAGGTGTTATCCCCATCCGATCGAGTTGATCGCTTGTCAGCAGGTCAATGGTTTTCCTACTAAGGATTCTTTTTCCGTTGTATGCTCCCTTATTCAACAGCATTTGGGAAAAGATGAAATAATCCCTGACAGTAGAAGACAAGCCACCTCCGCCAGCAAAATAGTCTTTCCTGCCATAGGTAGGATAATTGGTGTCCTGTGTCGGTATTTTAGATAATGAGCCTGTTCCCCAATCTGCATAGACCGGTACTAGCCGCTCAAACTTCTCTTTCGGAAGATAGAAGTAGGTATCATTCATACCCAGTGGCTCAAACACATGTTCCTCAAGGAATTCTCCCAACGTCTGACCTGATACTACTTCTACAAAGTACCCGAGAATATCTGTGTTATGTCCATATGTCCAGTTCTCACCAGGATGGTGCAATAGCGGCTGCTCAGCAAATTTCGCTGCCATTTCCCCGGTAGTAGCTGTTTTATGGCTAAGCCCAAATCCGTTAGCTCCATTTTTATGATAGATAGCTTTGATCTGAGGGCTCATAAAGTCATAGGAGATACCAGAGGTATGGGTAAGTAAGTGTCTGATGGTGATGGCTTGATTAGCAGTTACAGCGGTATAAGAAGAATCCGTTTCGGAGAAGTCTGCGAGTACTCCTACAGAATCAAAGGTAGGGATGTACTTACTAATGGGATCATCAAGGTTAAACAAACCTTGTTCATAGAGCATGAGAACCGCTACGGTAGTAGCAGGCTTAGTCATGGACGCTATTCGGAAAATATCATCTCCCTGATAAGGAATATCATTCTCAATGTCTCTATGCCCAAAGCTCTCCAGATAGGCTACCTTTCCATGTCTGGCTACCAGGACTACTCCTCCAGGTATCCACTGATTATCAATATATTGATCGAAGAGTTTTTCTATGTTGGCTAGTCTGGAAGAGGACAGTCCCACATCTTCTGCCTTGGTTTTGGTAATGGGGAGCTCCTGCGCTTCCAGTAAGCTTGCCTGTCCAATAATAGCGATAGCGAGTAGTAATAGGTTGACCTTTCTCATATATGTATTTTTATCTTTTGGGTAGTTGATAGCCTATATTATTCATTCTCATTCAGCTTATATGTCCATGATGGCTTCCACTGAGGGAGAAATCTCTTTTTTTGTTGAAAGCAGGGATATGGAAAAGAAAAGGACAAGTGAAACGATAAGTGAAAGGGCCCCTACATCAAAATTATAAGGGAGTTGTATTTGAAATAGTTTGATGACAAAATTGGTAGCGAGGCTGGAAATGATGGCAACATTTGCTGCCAGGGGTGTAGCTCTCTTCCAGTTAAACCCAATGGCTACCACCGGGACAAGTGCTGCAGCAAATGTTCCCCATCCAAAGGCACCAAGAATAGCCACAAGATCTCCCGTATATAAGGCAAAAAGAGAGGCAAAGACGGTGAGCAGAACGGTCACAATTCTGGCCCATAGGAGTTCATTGGTAATGGTTTTTCCTACAGCCTTGGGAATATCATGCATGATGGCAGCAGTACCTATATTCAGGAATCCATCTGCCGTAGACATGATGGCAGCAAATAATCCTGCAAATACAATCCCTGCTAATATGGGATGGGCATAGTTTTGTAAGAACTGAGGGGCTGCAGCATCTGCCATAGCTAATTCCGGCTGAAGCCCACTGAGGACTAGGGCTCTCATGACCAGTCCTATACTTATCCATAGCAAGGCAGAGAAAACATAGCCTCCTATACTTACTGGAAGAATGGCTTTAAAATCACTCACTCGCTTATTCATCATCATCTTGGTAATGATGTGAGGCTGACCAGCCATCCCTAAGCCAAAGACAAAAAACCAGGAAAGACAGCCTACCATACCCAGAGTTCCCCATGGCCCTATGGCTTCAGGATCATCTGCGTGGATGATTTGGCTGATTTCTGTAAATCCTCCCTCATATACCTGAGTTACCGTGAAGAATACCAGGGTAGCAGCAATAACCATGATGGCCCCCTGGATTAGGTCTGTATATACTGAAGCTACTATTCCGCCGGTAACGCTATAAAAGACCAAAATGAAGCAGGAAATAGCTACGCAGGAAGCCAGGCTAATGTCCGGGAACATAGCTGTTTCCATGAGAATATCTCTCAGTACAATGGCCATGGCCATTATTTGGGTAGCTAAATACCCTAGTACGCCTAAAAGGATAGCGATGGAAACCCACAATCTGGTGGAGTTAGCGCCGTACCTAAGAGCTACTACATCCGGTAAGGAGAGAGAATCTCCCAGTTCTGCCAGTAGCCTGATGCGTTTGGCTAGCATGAAGAAAGCCATGTTAAATCCCATGGCCACACAGACAAACATCCAAACGGAACTCATACCCATCTTATAGACTAGGCCAGGACCTCCCACAAATCCAAATCCACTTAAGGTCGAAGAAAATACGGCGAAGGCAGTAACCATGATCCCCAGATCTCTTCCTGCCATGAAGAAGTCTCTGGCTGACTGAGTTTTACGTAAGGCCCAAATCCCTATCAGGATGCACAAAAGCATGTAAAAGCCTACTGACCCTAATATGATCGGATTTCTAAATTCTTCCATTTCCTATTTGGATTCTTTTACCTCGAAGACTCTTTCAAAGTAGCTTCCCAGCTCTTCTTCTAACAGATCTCGATCACTGTCTGATTCTATGCCAGCTAGTGCTTTGGCCAGATCCTTTTTGAAGGCGAGCTGCATAGCTCTCCGAATCTGGATGCGTTGAGCCTGGGGAGAACCTGCTCCATGCATACTCTCGGTCAGGTAGCCTACAGCATTTCTCCCCATAGTCATATTCTCTATGAGTCGGAGAATACGCATTCTGTCTTCTGTTTTTATGCCAGCTTTTCCCCTTAGAAATTTCTCCAATAATGGACCCGTTTCCGGGCTCCTAAACTCTTTCTCTGAGGGGAGGGTAGTTACCAGTCCTCCTGCCAGGTCCTGAGCCAGTCTTCCAATCTCGTAAGGCATCTTGGTTACATGATGTTTGCAGACATTGGCCAGCATCTCATCACAGATATAGGCACCGGAAGAAGTCGCATATCCCTGAAGGGAAGCGGCTATACCCGTCCCAAAGATGGTCTCATTCAGATGGGTCATTTCTACCAGCTTATCCCTGATGTGAGAGGCTTTTTCTACGCCATTGTATTCCGCTACGGTAGCAGCAGCTCCTATGAGGACATCGCCCAATCCAGTTTTACACACATAGGAGCGCCTGTGATAAGCTGTAAATCTCTCCACCAGCATGGAAGCAAAGTCGTATTCTCCATCCATGAATACATACTTCCAGGGGATGAAAACATCTTCTAGAATGACCATGGCTTCTTGTCCGCCAAATTGAGCATTTCCTACATCTATGTCTCCTTCTTCCATACTACGACTATCACAAGACTGTCTGCCATAGATATAAGTGATCCCTTCCGCATCTACTGGAATAGCGCCTATGACCGCATACTCTTTATCATTCTCCGTCAAGCGCATGGTTGGCATAATAACCATCCAGTGAGAATTGATACAGCCTGTTTGATGGGCTTTAGCCCCACTCACATAGATTCCTTCTTCAGTTCGTTTGGTGATTCTCACAAACATGTCCGGGTCTTCCTGCTGGTGGGGAGCCAAACTCCTATCTCCCTTCACATCTGTCATAGCACCTCCAATAACGTAGTTGTAGGTATGCGTCATTTTGATGAAGTCTTTTAGGCGGTCATGGTATTGGGTACCATACTGTTCATCTATTTCGTAGGTAGTAGAATAAAGAGAATTAAAGGCATCCATGCCTACACAGCGCTGAAAGCAGGTTCCCGTAAGTTGGCCCAACTTACGCTGCATTTTATTTTGGTTTGCCAGGTCCTCCACACTGGTACACACATGAAGGAAACGGCTGATCCTTTCTCCAGTAAATGGAGAAATTACAGAGGCTAACTCAGGGGCACTTATGGCTAGGTCATAGGTCTTGGCTACTGCATTAATAGAAGGTCGAATTAAGGGATGATCTACGGG
>JBCBKZ010000113.1:0-11013 GCA_038520955.1 Bacteroidota bacterium
ATCAGCATGGCCAAAGCCTGCCCAATCCTCGAAATGGGCGGAACAGTAGAAGTCCGCAATATCCTCCCCATGTCCTAAATCTTTTCTCTTTCACATTTACAAACACAAAAATGAATACCAAAATGAGAACCCTTTACCATATTCTCCAGAAATGTTTCTTCATTCTTCCCATCCTGTGGGTAGGGATCTACCTAAATGGTTGCCAAACTAATACCAGGAAGGCTCCTCCTTCTTCTGCCTTACCTTCTTCAGCAGACGTGGGGAAATTATCTGTGGATTACGCCATAGGTTTTTCCTTCTCATATGAGAATAACCTGACTTGGTTGTCATTGTATTCTTCTCAGGGAGATACCACTATTTATCTTCTCCACCCCAAAGGAGAAAAGGCGCCAGAAGTGGGCCCTTCCATAACTACTATAGCTGTCCCGGTAGAGAATATTATGCTGACTTCCACGGCTCATGTAGCCATGTTGGATTTTCTGGGAGCAGTAGATAAAATCAAAGGGATAGCCAATGCTGATTTCGTCCAAAATGAAAAGGTGCTGACCAGTCTGGAGAACGGAAGTATGTTAAATATTGGGAAAGACCTGGATTTGAATACAGAATTGGTACTTTCTGCTACGCCTGAGCTGGTAACCACCGTGGGCGCTGTGGACTTACCTCAATCAGGTATGAGTGTACTGGCAGAGACGGGTGTTCATATTCTTCCCATTTTAGAGTGGCAGGAAACTTCCTTGCTTGCAAGGGCAGAATGGGTGAAAGTCTTTGCTGCCTTATTAGGGGAGGAAGAAATAGTAGATCAAAAATTTGATCTCATGGCCGATAGATATGGAAAACTCGCTCAGTTAACAGATAGTTTGCCAAATCAGCCCAACGTACTCTATGGCACACCCTATAAAGGCGTTTGGTATGTACCCGGCGCCAAAAGTTTTGTCGCGCATATGTTGGCAGATGCAGGCGCTAATTATGCATGGTCCACTGATAGCAGTGCCATTACCCTACCGCTGGCTTTGGAAGCGGTATACGAGGAAGCCCTCAAGGCAGACTTTTGGCTGGTGTCAGGAGCAGAACTTAATCTGAAGGACCTCCTAAGTATCGATGAAAGATTTCTGGACTTCAGGCCTGCTAAGTTGAAAATGGTGTATGCAAATAATCTTCAGATGAAAGAGGGAGGAGGGAATAATATTTATGAGAAAGGGATCATGGAACCCGACATGATTCTGGCAGATTTGATTAAGCTATTGCATCCTGAAAGCTTGCCGGAGCATAGCTTCCAGTATTACAGAAAGTTAGAATAGCTTTGGAGAATAAAAGATATAAACTCACCATTAGTGGGAAGGTGCAAGGAGTAGGCTATCGACAGTTTACTCGTCAGCAGGCCACACGCTTACAACTCACGGGTTGGGTGAGAAATGAACATAATGGAGACGTACAGGCAGAAGTTCAGGGTTCCCTTCCTCAACTAAAAGAACTACTCGCAGCCTGCCAGCAGGGTCCTCCATGGTCGAGGGTTGAGGCGGTTAAGCAGAAAGAAATTGAGACCCTGGAGAATGAATCCGGCTTTATCATTACCTATGTATGAGCAGGAATATAAAAGATTATTTATAGGGGCTTCCCTTCCGGAATCCTACTCTTCTGTCATTCAGGATTTTATAGGCGAATTTCCTAAGGATACGGGTATCAGGATAGTTCCTAAGGAAAATCTACATATCACTGTGGCCTTCTTTGGGAAGGTGCAGATAGAGATGATCTCCAACTTAGTAAGCCTGATTCAGCTGTGCCTAAAGGACATTCAACCATTCTCGTTGGAGGTAGAGGGATGGAAGTTGGCCCCTAAAGCTAAAGACCCCAGAATGATCTGGCTCAGTATGAAGAGGAATGAACAGTTTACTGCCTTGGCGCATAAGCTGATACGGAGCTTTGATCAGATCCAGCCTACTCAGCAGTTTCGGCTGAAACCCATTCCCCATATTACCATAGCCAGATTACGTCATCCGGTAATTGCTAGTGAGATAAAGCTTGAATATACACTTCCTTTGACTCCACTCAATATCAATAAGCTTGTCCTATGGGAATCAACTTTGTTACCGGAGGGCCCAGTTTATTCGGAAGTAAGCAGATTTCCTCTCTAATCTACTCCACATTTATGTTCACTGTCCCACAAGTCCTAAGGTTAGACTCCAGCTTGACTCTTTGCTTTCTTACACCATCATCCACTAAGATAGAAGCAGTATTAGGAGGAGTTGTCCCCAGATTATGCGCATACAAGATGATGAAATTAGGGATACCTGGCTGAAGTGTATACTCTATTTCCCTTCTGGACTTTTTTAGCTCATACTCCCTCAGTACCCAGGTGCCATTTATATTTAGAGAGATAGTATCCTGATCAGAGGCACCGTGGTCAAATACGGAAATAATTACCTTTCTACTCGTTACAGCAATATCATCCTGCTCTTTTACCCTTCTTCCTCTCAGTCGCTTAGGTTTCCCTATAGCGTCCTTAACCAGGTCCTTATTGACGGGTAGAGAGGGTTTTCTGGTGGGAGTAGGTTGCGGCTTAGGCTCGGAGGAGGCTATAGCTGGTTGAGGAGATGGCTCAGAGTAGTCCTCGCAGGAACTCACAATCTGCACCTGAGAAATATTCTCACACTCTACAGATTTGGCTATCACCTGATATTCTCCTTCACTGGAAACGATGAGGCTCGGGTAGGTAGCTCCCTGAATGATTTCTCCATTTCTCAGCCACTGATACGTAAGTCCATCTGTAACTTTCACCAACAGTTCTATGGAACCGGATTCACTTTCACAGAGGGAAATGGGTTTCATTCTGATTTCAGGTCTGGGCCTACCATACTTGGCTATGAAGGCGGAAGAATTTCCGGGCGCTGCCATAGAGATTCCGGGAGGCAGATTTTTATCACTAATTCCAGCTACGTACACATTGTCCTGGGGATCTGTCCCTACGGCAGGCAGATGCCAATCTTTTACATTAGTTCCTCTGGTTTTCCATAAAAGCACCTGATTTCCTCCTCTTTCCAGTTTGGTAACAAATAAGTCCTGCTTATCACTGGTGGTTCCTGAAATGAACAGTTCCTTTCTGGCGGCACTAATTCTCAGTTTGTGAGGCATTCCTGGCGCCTTAAGGACATCCTCGTAGAGAACCTTACCTGTAGCATCATACTTGACCAGCTTGTAATTCAGCATGAGGTAGCTGTTCCCATCACAGTCCGTGTAGGCATCACAGGTTTTGAAGTCTACTTTTTCAGTATTGATTTTCCGACTCCAGATGAGCTCTCCTTCCTTGGAAAGTTTAGCCAGGAAATAGCTTCCTCCGCCTAAGGGAGCCCGAAGTATTCTTTTCCGGAAGTTGGCAATGCTCTTAAACCCGCCAGCGATATATACATTTCCCTGGCAGTCTACATGAACTGCATTCCCAAAGTCATGCTTATACCAGTCAATAGAGTAGGTCTTCACCCAAACCACTTCTCCTTGTGGAGAATGTTTTACCAGATACAGATTCCCTCTGGAAGTAGCTTCATAGGTTTTCCCTTCTATGGTTAGGTTTTCCCTATACCTTCCCATGGTGTAGATGTATCCATTTCCATCAGTAGCTACTCCATTTACTTTCAGTCTTCTCTCATCCAGGTTCCAAAGGAGCTTACCTGAGGGGCTGTACTTAGCCAGATAGCTTTCATTGCTGGTGATGATGGTATTTCCATCAGAATCCACTGCAAGAAACTGATCTCCCATAACGGAGAGCTTACGCTCTGCCAGTAATTCTTTTGCGGGACCTCCGGGGAAGAAAGTTCTGACAAATTCCTTTAGCCTCCCCTTTTTGTCGCTTTCTACGTACAACACAGAGGCCTGCTGGTTCTGTCCTATGGCAATGTCTCTAATGTATACTTCTCCCTTTTGGGAAGATATTCTGTTAGTCCAGTCCCACTTGGGCACTTTTAGTCGAGAAGTCGCTACGGTATCCCTTGCAAAAAAGATTCGGGGCATTCCCAGGCGCTCTATGTTGGCTACCTCAGAAAGGGAAGAACAGTACTGATTAGAAATTTGAACCTGATATTCTCCGGGGCCTCTCACCGTCAAAAACTTGTCTGTTTCTCCGGGTAGTTCCAGCCCATTTCTTCTCCACTGATAGGTTACTCCTGTCTCAGACATAATAGCCCTCAGATTGACAGAATCATCCTGACAAATCACCTGAGAAGGGATAAGCATATTAGCTTCGGGGGCAGGCGCATACTGGACTTTTTGAGGGATGGTTCTCCTTTTACAACCATCCTTGATTCTTTCCAGGGCATAGTACCCTTCCTGAGTTATTTTGAGGGATCTTTCATTAGCTCCCTGGATAGCAGTTCCATTCTTAAACCACTGGTAGGAAACGTTTCTTTGTGCATGAGCGAATCCTGCACTCAGGGTTAATTCATCTCCCTGGCATAAAGACTGATCACCTTTAGGAAACACGTCCAGTTGGCAATCAGTCAGATCCAATCTGAAGATGTCCATATCTCCATAGGTGTCCTTGTCACTACCCCAGTAGGCATTTTCTCCCTTGGCATCCATGGTGAAGTCAAAATCATATCCTGCTGTGTTTACTGGGGCCCCCAGGTTTACAGGTTCTGACCATTTTGTCCAACTATTATCCAGACGGGTAGACATGAAAATATCGTGGTTTCCATAACCCCCATGTCCATTAGAGTTAAAGTAGAGGGTTTTTCCATCAGGTGCCAGATAAGGGGCATCATCATCTCCAAAAGAATTTATGGTCGTGCCCATATTAAGGGGTTCAGACCAGGTAGTGTCGTTTATGGGGAAACACACATATATATCCGATCCTCCGTGTGTCTTTGGGCCCTCATTAGGAAGTAAGAGAATCCTTTGAGGCGTCATGAAGTAGTCTTTGTAATTCCCTTTGTACTCAAATCCTTTAATTCGGATTGGACGTGGTTTGCCCCATTGGCCATTTCTGTCCTTTACCACATAAGCTGGAACAGCGTCATCAGAACCTGCCTGAGTTTGGTTGACCCATAGCGTATCATGATAAGCGGATACCTGCCAGACAAAATCATGCCCATTCGAATTGAGTGGCCGATCCATATTAATGGCTCGGGTAAACTTTCCATTGCTAAGCTTGGTAGACATCCAGATGTCTCCCGGATCTTTCGCGCCACCAGTATTAAAAGGGGTTTCTCTTCTCCAGAAATATAGCGTGCCTCCATCAGCCGAAGGGATGGGTTCTCTTTCCTCAAATTCGGAGTTCACAGAGCGCGAAATATGCTCTGCTTCTTGAGGGAAAAGCTGGTTAATCGAAATACATACAATGAAGGTTGTGAGAACTATGTGATGGCGTCTCATTGTAGAGATATATTGTTAGCTATGGAATTCCGGTTCTGGTAAATAAAAATAACGATTGACTCTCTCTTTTACTATTTTGTAATCTCCTTATAAATTCTATAAAACAGCATTTTGATTGGATTTTTTCGAGTTATTTCTCCCTGTATCATCATTCTTCTCTGTTTTTGTTCTTCCCAGCTTGTTGCACAGAACCGTGAGAGGGTAGCTGGTGAGCTGATCATTTGGGCTGACAGCCCAGAGAGATGGGAAGCACTCGAAAAAGTAGCTATAGGATATACTCCTTCCGGATTGCCTGTTTTTCCTCGTGTTAGCCGTTTCCTATCCCCACACATCCCTATCGCAGTCATTCAGTACCAAGAAGAATGGGTGGAAGAAGATAGAGCTCTGAAAGTTCTGAGTGTTCAGGAAGGAGTGTATTTAGCTCAGTTTAATCATTATGTGAATAAGAGAGAAAGCCAGCAGGTTTTTCCGAATGACTCAGAGTTTTTAGGTCAGTGGGCCTTGAATAATAATGGGCAAACAGGAGGAACTGAGGACGCAGATATAGATGCACCGGAAGCATGGGAAAGAACAACAGGAGGAAATGCTGCTACGGGAGACAGAATAGTGGTAGCAGTAGTAGATGATGGATTCCATGTAGATCACCCAGATATACAATACTGGCAGAATGTAGATGAGATCCCGGATAATGGGATAGATGACGATGAGAATGGTTACATAGATGATGCCATTTGTTGGAATGCCTACCAACAAAATGGAGTTATGGAGGAGGACAATCATGGCACCCAGGTTGCGGGAATTATTGGCGCTATTGGGAATAATGGGATAGGTGTTGCTGGAGTCAACTGGGATGTAGATATCATGCCCATTCTAGGTGCTTCTATCATTGAATCTGTAGTGGTAGAGTCATATTTATACATCCTGAATGAAAGGCGAATTTACAATCAGAGTGGAGGAAAGAAAGGGAGCTTCGTTGCTGTGCTGAATTCTTCTTTTGGGGTAGATAAGGGCAGGCCAGAAGAATTTCCCATCTGGTGCGAGCTTTATAATGAACTGGGGCAGGAAGGTATCCTTTGTCCGGTAGCAGTAGCTAATAGCGGCATAGACGTAGCGGTAGAGGGAGATATCCCAACCCTATGTCCCAGCGAATTTCTGATTTCGGTTAGTAGCTCTAATCAGTTTGATGAGAGAAATTCTGCCGCCTTTAATTCAGAGTTTGTGGATCTGGTAGCTCCTGGAAGCTCTATTCTCACTACCAGTGGAAATGATTCTTACAGAAGGATTTCCGGTACCTCCTTCGCTACTCCTTTTGTAAGTGGGTTAGCTTCTCTCTTAGTGGCAGGCGCCTGCCCGTCATGGATGGTTATGTATAAGAATCATCCTGAGGTAGGAGTACAAATGCTGAAAGATTGGATCATGCAAGGGGTAGATACCTTAGATGCTTTCCAGGGATTTACGCTTAGTGGTGGCAGGATAAACGCCGATAAGAGCCTCTTCCTGGTTGAGGATTTTTGTGCCACAGTTTCAGCCTGTACCCCGCCCTTTGATGCCACAGTCTCCCAACTTACAGATGTTTCAGCGGTGGTCAACTGGAAGTCCCTGCCTAGCTCTGATCGTTATTTGCTAAAACTGACCAGTAGAAAAACCCAGGAGGAAACCCTCCTACCAGTTCAGGCCAGCATGATCACTTTGAGTGGATTAGAGGGGTGTTCAGAGTATTTTTTTAGCCTGACTGGAATTTGTGGATCAGATACCAGTGAGTTCGGACCCGATATCTCCTTTACTACTGAAGGCTGCTGCTCTCCTCCAGAAAATATACAGCTATTGAACAGGGGAGAAGATATCCTCAGTTTTAGCTGGGGAGCAGAGTTTGATGCCTTAAGTTACAGCATTCGCTATAAGGTGAAAGGAGATAGTGTTACTCCCTGGCAGGTATTTACCACCTCTGAAACAGTGGCTGACCTGACTCCACTAGACCCTTGCACAGATTATGAGATCCAACTGGCTACATTATGTGATACCGGCTTAAGCGTATACAGCCCCATACTGGAAGCACAAACCAAGGGATGTAGTTTCTGTGAAGACCAGCCTTATTGTGAGTTTAATGGGCAGAACAGCACCCAGGACTGGATAGGAAGAGTATCCATAGACACCTTCACCAATATGAGTGATAATGATGATGGATATGGAAATTATACCAACCTGACCTCAGTTCCCTTGGAATCTGGAAAGCGGTATCCTTTTATCCTCCAACCAGAATTCTCAGGTGTACGTTTTGATGAGCGCTGGTATATCTGGCTGGATGTCAACCAGGATGGATTCTTTAAAGGAGAAAATGAGCTACTCTACCAGAATACTACGCCCATATCTTCCGCTATTCAGGACACCATTCAGATACCAGATCAGGTAGTGCCGGGTATCACGCGTCTGAGAGTGGTCATGCGTTTTGATGAGTCTAATGCCACCTGTGGGAGCTTCCGGTTTGGAGAGGTGGAGGATTACTGTGTGGACTTACAACTCACTACTTCTAATCAGCCGGGACTGGGGGCCACAGACTTTGAGATATATCCTAATCCTGCTTATGACAGATTAGCCATTAGTTCACCTTCTCCATTAGCTAATGCCTCTCTACGGGACATTCAGGGAAAAGAGTTAATGATTAAGACCTTTTCTGGAGAGAATGAAGTTGAGGTAGATATATCTTCCCTGCCAACGGGATATTATATCCTTTCAGTGGCTACCTCAAAAGGGATAGGAGTTAAAAGAATAGCCAAGTTGTAAGAAAGAATTTCTCCTTGTTACATTGAGAAAAAACAAAGCCCGACATCTCTGCCGGGCCTTGATATAAGTTATATGTAGGTTAGTAACCAGGGTTATTACTGTTTATCTCGGTATTGTTATCCAGTTCTCCCTGAGGGATTGGATATACCTCGTGCTTTCCTGCCTGGAATCCATTCAGGTTTTGAGCAGCAATTCCCCATCTTACCACGTCCATTCTTCTTACTTGCTCACTACATAATTCCACTTGGCGTTCTCTAATGAGCGCCTCTATAGCATCTCCCTGAGAACCCACTGGGATGTCAGCCAATATGGTTCCGGTAGGGTCCGCTCTTCTACGAATACGATTAATGAGTCCAACCCCTCCGGCTATATCTCCATTATTAATCTTGGCTTCTGCTGCCATGAGGACTACATCAGCAAAACGGATCACATCATGGTTACAGTCATTATCGAAATTTGATACTGTCTGCCCATCCTGATATTTCTTCCATGCATAGCCCGCGTTTGCACCTATGTCTGCATAAGCTTCTCCATTGGCCAGGATATCATTCTCCGTGAAGAAGAAGGCTTCGAACCTGGGATCTCTGGCACCAATGGCCGTATTACCCTGGCCAAAACCACCTGTATATCCTTCAAAGGCGCTTAACAACTCATCGCTAGGCTTGGCATTGTAGAAAGACTTCCCATCTACGCCATATTCATGTGGGCGGATAGTGGCTTCACGGGTTCCTCCGCGGCCATTATTTCCCCAATAAAAGCCCCCCGTAGCGGCCTGGAATTGAATCTCAAATACAGTCTCAGCTGTATTCTTGACCCCATGATCATGGTTTTGTCGCATGGCTGCTATGGCTTCTTCTACCGTACCTACGCCTTCTCCAAGGAGTTCGTAAGGTCCTTCATTGACTACACGCATAAGGGTAGCTTCAGCTTCAGCCCACTTTTCCTGATACAGGAGGGTCTTGCCTAGCAGAGATAAGGCTGCTCCACGCGTAGCCCGACCCACATTATCTGCGTCATATGACCATGGAAGGGCATCTACAGACTGCCCAAGGTCTCTTTCTATCTGTGCATACATTTCCGCAGGTGTGGCACGAGAGAGATTGATCTCCTGGAAATTATCCTCTATTCTCAACGGCCCTCCGCCATAAGCAGCACTTATATAAAAGAAGGCTAAGGAACGGGCGAAACGAGCTTCTCCCAGGATTCGGCTCTTGAGGGCTTCATCCATTTCTATGTCCGGAACATTGGTGAGGGTAATATTGGCATTGGCTATGACTTTGTACATGCCTTGCCATACGCCTATCACATGCTCATTTCCAGTAGGTCCAAATGTATGGAGTAATAGCTCTAAGGGAGGTCCCTGGGTGTTACCCGTAGGACCAATTTCATCGGAAGAGAAATCCAATAGGAAGTGAATTCTCCTTGCCCAAAGATCAATGTTCTGCATTTGGGCGTAAACCGCATTCACAGAAGCGATAGCGTCAGCCTCATTATTGTAGAATGAGCTTGAGTTAATCGACGTTACATCGGTTCTGTCAAGGAAATCATCTGAACAGCCCCAGTACATTCCTGATGCCAGGAACAACAGAAGCAGGCTGATTAGTCCTTTTTTCATGATAAATTAAGTTGAGTAGTTTAGTTTATTAAAATCCTAATTGTACACCTACCAAGAAGTTACGGGATTGTGGATAGATGAGTCGATCCACACCTGCATCAAGTGCCGTTCCGGAAGAGTTAGAACCAATTTCGGGCTCCAGTCCACTATATCCAGTGATGACAGCTAAGTTCTGCACTGTCGCATACACTCTGAATCTGGACGCATTCAATGTTTGTAATACGTTCCGACCAAAGGTATACCCTACCGTTAAGTTTCTGAATTTCAGGAAGGAAGCATCCTCAATATATCTGTCAGATACTCGTAGAATATTCTGATTGGGGTCTGATCTGGTAGCGCGTGGAGTTGTGGTAGAGGGATTTGCCTCTGTCCAACGGTCCAGGGCAGCTGTTCCCTGATTGAAGTTCTGACGGAAATCCTCTAACCAACGGGTAGCTACATTGAACACCTGATGTCCGTGCGCTCCCTGGAGGAATGCCTGAAGATCAAATCCTTTGTATTCCAGGTTGAGAGTAAATCCATAGATAAAATCAGGAATAGGAGAACCTAATACCTGACGGTCATCCTGATTCACTACCCCATCACCATTTACATCTCTCCATTTGACATCACCCGGAGCTGTGTGTGAGATGGCTGTTTCTGCATCTCTTGCCGTTGTATTAAATGAACCATCTGGACCTGTAGCCTGATTTATTCTTGCGTGAGAATAAACCTCATCCCATGACTGGAAAATACCATCTGATACAAATCCGTAGAAGGAACCAATTGGATCACCTACGCGGGTAATATTAGTTCCTGAGAGATCATCTACAGCTCCTCCACTGAATATCTCTACATCTTCCCCACTTAGTTCTAGTACTTCGTTATTAATGGTGGTCAGGTTGGCTGAGATGTTATACTTGAAATCATTGTCATAATTTCTGTAAGTAAGGGCAAACTCAAGCCCGCTGTTTCTGATTCTTCCTATGTTTACAAAAGGAGCCCCCAATCCTGCAGAAGGAGGTACAGCTGCACGTATGATTAGGTCTTCTGTTTCTCTGTTATAGTAATCAGTGGTAAACAGAAGTCTGTCGTCCCAAAGTCCCAGGTCTAATCCTACATCCCACTGTTCAGTAACCTCCCAGGTGATATCCGGGTTAGCAAGGTCAGACTGACTGATCCCTTGTACGGCTTGTCCATTAATCACATAGAAGAAGTCAGTACGTAGGAGAACGTCTGTAGGGAACCAAACTCCTCTTAATGCCTTCCCTACAGAC
>JBCBKZ010000114.1:0-11000 GCA_038520955.1 Bacteroidota bacterium
AGAGCATTCTCTTAGAAGAAGATCAAGAAAGATGCTAGAGGTATTTTACTAAGAACAGTAACGGAGGGAAGCTATGGGTGAGGCGAGGTGATAATTTGTAATATTTACTACGAATTCAGCGAAAATTTAAAAAGTTACAAAACCTTCAACTGCCACATTATCAGTGTACTGCGATAAATCCATTGGACATTCACATAATTTTCACACTTTTTCTGCTGCGAATTCCAGAAAAAGTGCTACTTTAGAAATGCGAGGTAGTTATTGCTACCGGCCGCAGGAAAGTAGTCAGACGGATTGACAGAAGACGAAGCCTGTAGGAATGTATCACTTAAAGAAAGGAGGTATCACAATGTCTTGTTCCAATTACGACTTAGCCCATTTCATCACACTTAAAACTATCAAAAGTTAAGTAGAGATGGATTTGTGAGCCTGGTAGCTTTGAGTGTATTAAACATGAAATGAGAGTTATTAGGAATACCCCCGGTGTCGTAGCTGACACCGGGTTTTTTGTGCCTAATCTTTTGTGATTCTATTTGTTGGCTCAGGTAACACTTTTTTGGCCACTTTTCTCTCTTTCGTGTATTCTTCCCTTCCAATCGTGTATTTATCTTACCTAAACGCGTGAGTTTTAGCTACTTGCGTGAGTTGCTATTCTATTTTTTTGATTCTTCTAATAGGCTGAGATGTAATTGGTTAGGAGAATTGATCTGAAATGTGGATTATTTTATTCTCCAATTATTAATCTAAGGGAGCAGTTTTTCGTATTAATAAGTGTCGAACTTGTCTGTTTAGCAACTTGTAATCATGGGTCTATTTTCCTTTTTAGGATTTTCCTCAAGGAAAGGAGAGTCCAACAATCCCCTTGGGATTATTACTGCCCAACGGAAAGAGCTTAGGCAGTCCATAGGACGCTTAGGTAGAGCTGCAACTAAACTTCGTCTTACTGGCTATGTAGAAATAGACGGAAAGCGGAGAGAAGCCATCAGCACGAAGATCTTTGTCGAAAAAGGGCGTGCCATCCGAGTGGTGGGAGAAAGATTCGGTCGCCTGTTGGTGGAACCGATCTAGTCTCAGAATCATTCGACTACCCGAAATCCATCTCAAAAGGATGTGATAAGGTAGCTATGGGCTAACTTAGTCTAGCTTAAGTACGGCATGGAATGCGCTTTGGGGAACCTCTACAGAGCCTACCTGACGCATGCGCTTCTTTCCCTGCTTCTGCTTTTCAAGCAGCTTACGCTTACGTGAAATATCTCCTCCATAACATTTAGCGGTTACATCCTTACGCATGGCCTTAACGGTCTCACGGGCAATCACCTTTGAGCCTATGGCAGCCTGTATGGCTACTTCATACTGCTGACGCGGGATGAGTTCCTTGAGCTTTTTACAAATGCTCTTCCCAAACTCATATGCCTTGTCTCTGTGTATGAGGGAGCTAAGCGCATCTACCTGATCCCCATTCAGGAGAATATCCAGTTTAGCTAAATGGGACGCTCTAAAGCCCATGAGTTCGTAGTCAAAAGAGGCATACCCTCTGGAAACCGTTTTTAGTTTGTCGAAGAAGTCGAATACTACCTCTGCCAATGGCAGTTCGAAGGTAAGTTCCACCCTGTCCTGGGTGAGGTATACCTGATTCACAAACTGACCTCTTTTCTCCATACACAGCTCCATCACCTTCCCTATATAGTCTACCTTGGTGATGATTTGTGCTCTAATGAAGGGTTCTTCCAACTGCTTAATCTTGTTAAGCGGCGGAAGATCTGAGGGACTATTGATTTCTATTTCTGTCTGATCGGTTAGGGAGGCCCTGAATCCTACGTTGGGGACGGTGGTAATGACCGTCATGTTAAATTCCCGCTCCAGGCGCTCCTGTATGATCTCCATGTGGAGCATCCCTAAAAACCCAGCCCTAAATCCATATCCTAGGGCTGCAGAAGTCTCCGGCTGATAAATCAGAGAAGCGTCATTCAGTTTCAGCTTCTCCAAAGAATCTTTTAATTCTTCGAAGTCTTCCGAATCTACCGGATAAATTCCGGCAAATACCATAGGCTTTACTTCCTGGAAACCCTGTATAGCCTCCTCTGCCGGCTTATCTCTCAGTGTGATGGTATCACCTACTTTTACCTCTGTCAGGTTCTTGATTCCGGCCACCATATATCCTACGCTCCCCGTATCTACTGACTTTACCGGTTGTTGGCCAATCTTCAAGATACCTACCTCAGTAACAAAATACTCAGCCTCCGTAGCCATGAATTTTACATGGTCATGCTTGCTGAGTTTCCCATCCATGATACGGAAGTAGACGATGGTTCCTCTGTAGGGATTGAATACAGAGTCGAATACCAGTGCTTTCAAAGGCGCATTGGGATTTCCTTCTGGAGGAGGGATGATATCTACCACCCTATCCAGAATGTCTGTAATCCCAATCCCGTTTTTGGCGGAGGCATGAATGATCTCTGATTCATCACAGCCTATAAGGTCCATGATTTCCTCACTTACCTCTTCTATGCGTGCGGAAGGAAGGTCTATTTTATTGAGAACGGGTATGATTTCCAGGTCGTGCTCTAGTGCCAGGTAGAGGTTAGAAATGGTTTGTGCTTCTATCCCTTGAGCCGCATCCACTACCAGGAGGGCACCCTCACAGGCATTAATGGCTCTGGATACCTCATAAGAAAAGTCTACGTGTCCGGGTGTATCTATGAGATTCACTGTAAACACCTCTCCCGCCTTTTCATAGTTCATCTGGATGGCGTGGCTCTTGATGGTGATTCCTTTTTCACGCTCAAGGTCCATATTATCCAGCACCTGGTCCTTCA
The DNA here is from genome assembly GCA_038520955.1 of Bacteroidota bacterium. Lineage (GTDB taxonomy): Bacteria > Bacteroidota > Bacteroidia > J057 > J057 > JBCBKZ01. The sequence goes on from JBCBKZ010000114.1 coordinate 2,817, forward strand.
TCTCACGCTCCGTCAAGGTTTGAGTAGCCTCCAGCATACGGTCAGCCAGGGTACTCTTCCCATGATCAATGTGCGCAATGATGCAGAAATTCCTTATGTTTTTCATATAAGATTAAACCCCTCTTTTAGATATAAGGTTTTGTATATATCTGATCCTTATTAACAGAGCACAAATATCCCCTGAGAATTTCAAAAAACAAATACTGTTCCTAAGGAAATTAAGTATTCAATTTAGCGAGAGAATTATCTATGACTGAGGATCAAATCTCTGGATTAAACATAGGCCCAAAACAGGTCTTACACAAAATCATGGGCAGCCCTAAAGCTGCCCATTTTCAATAAGTAATTTATGGTAGAGTTCGCCGTCTAAATTCTTAGTGTTTGAGGATCTTGCCTATAAATAACCTTCCTGACCTGCTCATCAATCGCAAGCCATACACTCCCGCTGGTAGCTTTGAAACATCTACAGCCTGATCTTTACGGTAAGCAGTTTCCACTGTTGCTTTCCCATCAAGGGTGAAAATGGTCAGTTGGCCATCTTCCGCATGATCCAGGAATAGCTGATTACCTACAGGAATAGGGTAGGGCGTAATATTCTTCTCTGTTTGAAGATTATCTATACTCACACTGAGCTGTACTTCCTCAAAGGTCCATTGGGTCTCTGTACCCGTAATGCTGGTAGGTTTCTGGATGATGGGGGCATTGTTCACATCTTCAGTTCCTGTGATGTACTTTCCTGTGGCCCTATTGATAAGGTAGAAGAAACCATTATCAGTGAGTTCTGTGGTCCATTCCGCCAGGTTATCCGCAATAATGGAACTCTTCACCAAGGCATCATCTACATTACTTTCTACCCTTAAGAATTTCCTTGAGTCTTTATTCTTCAGGTAAAAGTAGTTACCCGTTGAGGCTATCTGTTCCCATTGAGAAAGATCATCATTATTAGCTACAGGTGTTAGCTGTGTATTGACATTACTGTCATCCGAGACAGGGCTAAGTTTCTTCCCAGAAGTTCTATTACTGATATGGAAGTAAGTGGGATCTGGGATTTCTATAGACGTGGAATCACTCTCATCTGCTAACATGCATATATTGTCCAGTATGATGGTATTACTACCCTGTCCTCCCAGGTAGAATACAATTCTGGCAGCTTCTTCATTCCCAAGGCTGTTATAGGTAAATGAGTAAGTTTTCTCTTCAGGAGAGATGGTGGTTAAGAAGTATCTTAACCAATTACTATCTGCATCCTGGATTATGCAGGCCATATTTCGGGTAACTGTGGCACACTGCGCCTGAAAGCTGACAGTATACTCAGTCTTGTCCTCCAGCATAACCCCATTTTGGAAAAGTTGGATAGAGTTATCATTTACCCCTCCCTCAGTTAATTCCAGTTGGAGTTGATTATTGTTAAAGCTGGCGACCCCAATTGCTCCAGTAGGATTGATAAAAGTACCCCATTTCTCAGCTCCGGCAGAGAAATCACCATTCTGCAAGAGGTTTCCTTCACAGTCTACATTCAGACTCCTACCGATGGAGTGAGTAAGGCTACTTTGCCATAAGGGACCATTATCGGACTTTGTGGAAATCGGGCTGTTAAAACCAATTCCACAGGCATCTTTGAGATGATCATCATTATCAGCCTGGTAATTTGCCTTATTGGTGGGATCCTTAGATCCCCAAGTTGTCCAGGAGAAGGGAGATTTATCCAGGAGATCATGACCAGGGGACTTCTCAGCAGGAGGATTCAAGCAGGTGATTCCAGATTTTTTTGTAGGACTTTTGGCGTGTACAAATGATAGAAGAAGGCAAGGAATGAGCAAGAAAAAGAGATTCTGTAACGGGCGATATGTACTCATGCAGAATTATTTTATGCATGAAAATTCAATGGGATGAATATAAATAAAACTTTATCATAAATTAAATAGATGTTCAATAAAAATGGATTTAATCTCATTTCATTAGATCTGGAAACAAGGGAGATGCATTTGAAGCGCGGAAGTAGCAGTCTCTAAGGAAAGAAGAAGACATTGTATGAACTCTAGCACAGCACACACCTATAAGTGGGGACTCAGCTTATGCCTTTTCTGGTGCATAAGTTTGGCAGGGCTCCATGGACAAAACTCAATAACTGACCTCCCGGATCACCTCACGGAATATATGGAAAGGTACCATATACCAGGTGCCATGGTCAGTATAGTAAGCTCAGATACTGTCCTTTTTTCTGATGGACTAGGTCTGGCTAATGTAGAAGACGGAGAGCAAACCTCCGCAAAGCATGTCTTCCGATTGGGATCTGTAGCCAAGTCTTTTACCGCTTTGGCCATGCTTTCTCTCTTGGAAGAAAAGGGACTTTCTCTACATACATCCGTGAAACAAGTAGATCCTGACTTACCCATTGTGAATGAGTGGGAAGCTGAAGCCCCAGTTACCATAGCCCACTTGCTGGAGCAAACGGCCGGATTTGATGACTTTCACCTTCATGCGATCTATAACAAAGGGGATTTAACTGTCCCACCTGCCATGGAAATGGTGCACTCTCATGAAAACTCCTATGTATGTAGATGGAAACCTGGCGTCCGGAAAGCTTATTCTAATCCGGGATATGTCATGCTGGGACACTTAATAGAAAAGCTCTCCGGTAGAGCTTATGGAGAGTATATTAGATCTACCATTCTGGAACCATTAGGGATGGCATCTTCAGGATACTACTTTTCAGAGCCTACCCATATACCACTTGCTCAGGGGTATAAACGGACAGGCAAGATCCTTAACCCTGTGGCCTTCACCCACATTCAGGGAGGGCCTGCAGGAGAGTTCTGCTCCAATGCAGAAGATATGAGCAGGTACTTACAGTTCGTGCTACAAGGGGATACCAACAAGTTGAATACCCTCAATCTACCACATACTATCTACGAGAGAATAGAACATGCTCAGACCAATGTAGCTGCTCAACAAGGACTACCTTATGGATATGGGCTTGGGGTATTCTCAGTATGGAAGAAAGGGCATTTGTTTATTGGACATGATGGAGGCATAGATGGGTTCTCTTCCCGCTATTTCTATTCTAGAGAAGCAGACTTGGCAGTGGCAGTTTCCATTAACAGACAAGGGAATGCAACAGCTTTGGCCCATGAAATTCTCAACTTCTTGTTGGGAGAGGGAGCTAGTCCGGAACGAAAGACCTTAGAGATCCCCGAAAGTATGGCTAATAAAGTGGAGGGATTTTATGAATATCACAGCCCCAGAAACCAGCTATTCTCTTTTACGGATAAGATGTTTGCGGGTATCAGCCTGGATGTACAAGATGATTATGTGGTTACCAAGAGTATACTTGGTAAAGCTCGGGATACGCTACACCATGCAGGAGATGGGCTGTTCTATAAAAATGACGAAGGAGTTCCATCTGCCCTCATATTTGATACAGAGGAAGGGGATACTGCCTGGTGGATGAACGAAAGTTACTGGCTACCCTCTTCCCGAACGCTTAGGCTAATAAAATTCTTTGGGGTTCTATTGTCCATTCTTGGGATCATTTCTTTTATGGTATATGGATTGATTGCTGAGCTACTGCGATTGATCAATAAGAAGAGGAATCACTCCATGAGTCATTATTTGTTGTTGGGTGCCTGTTTGTCCTTTGGACTGATGTTTTTAGCTTTCGCTAATACCATGGAAGATGTACCTGGTGCGGCAGAAATGAACACGAGTAGCATACTGTTTCTGTCTGCTCCTTTCCTGATGATCGTATGTACCCTGGCTAGCGTATTAGGCTGGAGAAATCTATGGCAGGAAAGCATAGGCCGGAAGATATACTATGCATGGATACTTCTCTCCTGCATCATCATGCTAGTGTACCTTTGGCAAATAGGCTTTGTAGGACTGAAATTGTGGAGCTATTGATGCAGTAAGATTCTTCAAATCCTGTTATCTTTTCCCATACAATCGACGGGTAACTTACTCATTTTGAAACCGTTTGTTAAGTATCCATGGAGATTCAAAATGAACTTCTGTTTTTCTTCAGTGCCTTAGGCGCCTTTAACGGGCTCCTAATGGGAGCTTACTTTTTGTTTTTTGCCAAGCCAAAACACCCCTCCCACTTATTTCTTGGAGCCCTGCTCCTGGCTCTCAGCGTAAGGGTAGGGAAGTCCGTCTTTTTTTACTTCCATGATGACCTGGCCCTTATCTATGTACAGTTAGGTTTGTTTGCCTGTTGGTTCATAGGACCCTTCCTGTATTTCTATGTAAAGGCTGCTTTAGAAGTGGAGGAAAGGCTTAAGAAAGAAGCTCTTATCCATTTAGCTATCCTCCTTCCATTGGCCTTAGGACTATTCATTGCCTTTCCAAGAAGTGAGAATCCCTTCCTTTGGTCAGAGGTCTTTATTTACCTGATCTATGGACAATGGTTTTTATATGTTGCGGGAGTATGGTGGGTGTATATTAAGAACCGCTCTTTTCTTGAGAATAAGCAAACTCATTCATTTAGCTTGTGGCTCCTTAGCATACTGGGCGGAAATACGTTGATATGCCTGGCATTTATAACTGGAAATTATACCTCTTACATAGTTGGGGCCTTGTGTTTTTCCTTTCTGTTTTACTTGCTCACTCTTCTGTTATTCTTTTCTAAAAAACGGACCCATTTACTCCTCCTTCATCCGCCAAAATATGGTCAGCGGAAGATTTCTGAAGAGATAGAATCTGCCCTTTCATCCTCTTTGAAGCGACTAATGGAGGAAGAAGAAATCTATAAGGATCCCAATCTCAGTTTAACTGCTTTGGCAAAGAGACTCAATGTGATGCCTGCCCAGCTTTCCCAATATGTAAATGAATATATTGGTGTCAGTTTCAGGGATTTTGTCAATGGCTACAGGGTAGAGGAAGCTAAACGAATGCTGGCAGATGAATCCCCTTTCTCATTTGAGGCCATAGGATATGACTGTGGCTTTAACTCCAAATCCACTTTTTACGCAGCCTTTAAAAAGCATACAGGGACTACCCCCATGAAGTATAAAGAAGGTTTACTCATTTCCTAGTTCATTCCGGAATTATGTTTTCGGACTCCTCTTATATGTCATAAGACTACTTTTCTCAGGTGATTAGGTACTCTTGCTCAAAACAATGGTGATGAGAAGAACCCTTTGCCTATTGAGTTTGGTCGTTTTCCTATTGAGTCCCACTCTCAGTCGGGCGCAAACAGTAACCTCAGATCTGGAACCTGAGATCAGAGAACAAATAGATGCTTTATATGAAGAATGGGATGACCCGAATAGACCGGGCTATGCCTCCTTTGTGTTACATGATGGAAAAGTAGTCTACAAGAGAACCTTTGGGAAGGAGAGAAAGCTATCAGAAACGCCTATTAGTCTCCAAACCCTCTTTAACATAGGTACCTTATCCCACCAACAATTGGTGTATGGATTCTTTCTCTTAGAGGAGGAAGGAAAGGTATCCTTGACAGATAAACTCAGTACATATCTGCCATCCTTCAGTCGGTTTGAGGAGGAAATCCGACTGGAACATCTGCTCATGCATTCCAGTGGCTTGTATGACCATAGGGTCCTGAAAACTTTGCTAGGGTGGAAGCCTATGGCCTATATAACTCAGGTAGATCTACTGGAGATGATAAACCAGCAATCAAAATTGAGTTTCTCACCAGGGACGGACTTTGCCTATTCTCCTACCAACATAGCTTTGCTTGTGGAGGTCTTAGAGAAGGTAAGTGGACAAAGCATTGCTGACTTTTTGGATGAGCGAGTGTATGCACCCTTAGGCATGAAGAATACCCATTTTGTGAGTGCTCGAACCTGGAGCCATGAGCATTTGGCTCAGTCCTATTTGGCGGAAGGGGAGACGCTGGCAGAGGCCCATGTGGGGGATCTGTCCTATGGTCGTGGAAATGTGTATTCCAACTTGGAAGACATGATTAGATGGGAGACTTTTATGCTAAAAGTTGAAGGACCACAAAAAGAAACTATAGAGCGGCTAAGTAAAGTGATTCAGCTACCTTCTGGGAGAGAATACAATATGCCCGCGGGCAAACTCACCCTTGGCCAGCGATACATTAATGCTGAAAGAGGGATGCCCGAACGCTATATTACGAGTAACAGAGCTGGGTTTGCTGCTTCAGTATTCTCCTTTCCAGAACAGGGCTTTACTGGCTTGGTCCTAAGTAATGACGGTACTCCTTACAATGGATATCTCTCCATGGAAACGGCTTATGTATTGCTGGAAGACGAATTCCCCGAACCTACCACCACCGATTATAGCCAGCTGGATATCGTAAACCTTTCCACTGAGCATTTAGCTATTCATGAAGGATTCTACTGGGATGCATTAGGAGAATTATCCAGGGAGATTCGGATTGTGAATGATACCCTTAGGTATGTGCGCTCCCCAGAGAATAGCTCTCCTCTGGTCCCTTTAGGCAAAAACTATTTCCAGATGAGAACTCCCTGGGATGACAAGATCTACATACAATTCTTCCATTCTGAAGAAGGAAGTGAAATGACCTATACCATAGGAGAAGCAGAACCCATCCCTTTCAGAAAGTATGAGCCTTTAAGTTTGACAGATGAGGAGTTGGAAAAAGCTTATGGGGGAACCTATTGGAATGAAGAATATGGCATTGGGTTCCAGCTGAAAGCAGAAGGAGATAGGCTCACCACAAATACGGCTAATAGAATCCCCCTAGCATTTCAGCCTATCGACTCGAATACCTTTTCTGGTAATCAATGGTTTATGGGAAGTATAGAATTTTCCAGAGATGCTTCCTCAAAGATTACCGGATTTAACTTGAAGAACACCGGGATTAGGAACCTATGGTTTGAGAAAATGTAAAGGATCACGTGCAAATGACAGTTAGTAAACTTGTACTAATGTAGTCAGCGTCAGGTCGATATTATCGACCTGATTTTGGATTTATGTATGTGGTGCATATTCTGTAGCTAAAGAGCTAAATTTTCAAGAAATGAAAATCTACTGGTTAAATCATGAGAGTGTATCAGGTCTTGGAATGACGCCCAGACCAAAGGGTTATTCAGATTTAGAGCATGAAATCCAGAAGCTGAAAAGTGAAGGTGTTACTTATTTGGTAAGTGCTTTGACTAAGCAGGAAATAAATGAGTTTGGATTGAGGGAAACAGAGGTAATATGTAGAGAACAGGGGATTATCTTTTTTCACTTTCCGATCCTTGATATGCAAATTCCGGATAGCAAAATTGAGTACTTGAAGCTAGTTAAAAAGCTGTCTTCTCTCATTGAGGAGAATCAGAAGTTAGTTGTTCATTGTAGACAAGGTATTGGGAGGTCCTCTTTACTGGCAGCAGGTATCTTGATGAATAAGGGACTTTCCCTGGAAAAAACTTTGAAACTATTGAAGGAAAGTAGAGGGAGAGATGTGCCTGAAACAAGGCCCCAGTTAAGCTTTCTAAAAGGGGTCGAAGAATCAATATTTTGGGCTTAGCTTTCTTCTATAGTTCTACCAAGTTTCTTGGGTCGCTTTAAGTCAAACTAAGCGGTTTGTAGTTCTTTTTGTTTGGGGATGGTGAAGTGGAAAGAGGTTCCCAGGTCCTTTCTGGTTTCTACCCAGATTTTTCCCTTATGCTGTTCCACTATCTTTCTACTGACGGCAAGCTCCACGGCAGAGTAATCGCTAGAGTCTTCATTAGAAGCTAGTTTAAAGATAGAGGAAGCTTTCTCTTCAGGTATGACTGGCCCGTCATTTTGAATGATGAATTCATATTCATCAGCCTTTTCTTTTCCGCTAATCTCTATGCGGGAATATTCATTTTCCTGATGTTGTAATGAGTATGAAACCAAATAGGAGAATAGCTGAGATAACTTATTCCTGTTCGCCAGTACTTTTGGAAGGGTATGGAGAGAAATCTTGGAGGAATTATTCCTTGTGTGACTAGGAAGTTCTTGTAAGGCTTGGGTAACAAGTTCTTTAGAATCACATAGCTCAAACATATCTTCCTTGGAGCCTGTCATAGAATACATGATCAAGCCGTAAAGGACTCCCTCTATGTCTTTAAGGTTAGCTTGAATAGAATCTATTTGCTCTCCATTTACTGTGAGATTCTTCCGCATATTCATGCAGGCTTCATTGATATGCTGAAGAGAATCCTGAAGATCTTTGGATACAATTTCAGAAAACTTAAGCTTAAGTTTTCTGAAATTGTATCCAAA
>JBCBKZ010000115.1:0-10959 GCA_038520955.1 Bacteroidota bacterium
TTGCGGCTGAAATAGAGGCTAATCGATTTATGCGTAAAAATTTTAGTGACCCTGCTTAGAGAGCAAGTTTTCAAATAGCAAGGATAGCTACCTGGAAAAGATGCAGGAATTCAGGACGCTTATTGCAGAAGGAAAATTTGATGAGGTTTATGGCCTCATGGAAGAAGCGAATGAAATCAGCAAAATATTGACTAAAAATAAACGACTTCAATTACATTCTTAACCTGACAAATTAGAAATACAATGATTGAAAATATGGACATCATCCAAACCCAGGATTGGGGATTAGGTATGAGGAAAAACATTCTCATATCAGGGCCCTGTAGTGCAGAAACAGCTGAGCAGGTAATGGAAACTGCCAAGGGCGTTCAGGCTCAGGGAGACGGCATAGACTTGTTACGTGCAGGTATCTGGAAACCGCGTACCAGACCTAACTCCTTTGAAGGGGTGGGAAGTGTAGGCCTTAAGTGGCTGAAAGACGCCGGAAACGCTATTGATAAGCCTATCTGTACAGAGGTAGCAAACGTAAAGCACGTTTACGAGGCCTTGAGAAACGGCGTGGACGTAATGTGGATAGGAGCACGTACTACGACTAACCCATTTGCCGTGCAGGAAATCGCAGATGCACTGGAAGGAGTAAACGTACCCGTGATGATCAAGAATCCTGTGAACCCGGACCTCAACTTATGGATAGGGGCTATTGAAAGAATCTATCGTGCAGGTATACGTAAAATAGCGGCTATCCACAGAGGATTTTCTGCTTATGGTGAAAGTAAGTACAGAAACCCACCCCAGTGGCAGATTCCTATTGAGCTAAAGCGTAGACTTCCTCAGATCCAGGTTATTTGTGATCCCAGCCACATTAGTGGAAAAAGAGATCTGCTTTCCAAGGTATCTCAGCGATCCTACGACCTGAACTTTGACGGACTAATGATAGAATCTCATCCTAATCCGGATAAAGCGCTGAGTGATGCTAAACAGCAGGTTACACCAGTGAATCTTGGGAAACTTATGGCAGGACTCGTAAAAAGAGAGGTAGCTTCTGATGATCCTATCTTCAGAAGTCAATTGGAAGACCTTAGACATGATATTGATGAGCTGGATGAGGACCTGATCCTGATGTTAGCTAAGAGAATGGACATAGTGAAGAAGATAGGGCAGTATAAGAAGGAGAACAACATCACCATCTATCAGTCTTCTCGTTGGAATGAGATTGTAAATGACAGAGTGAGAAGGTCTGCGAGTAAAGGCCTAAGCGAGGATGTCATCAAGGAAATCTTCCAAATGATCCACAAAGAGTCTATCCGCCACCAAACGGCAGTGATGAACTCGGTAGAAGAAAAGGCATAAGAGTAGGTCATCCTTAAAGCCTCCTGACTGCGTCATCCCAGTGGGTTGGTAGCGGATTGCCTGATGGGTCGATTGGGATCTCAGAATGATCCCATTAGCCTAAAGATGGCGGCTGGCCCACAAGTCCATTTCCTAAATCCCACCGCCATGACGGACTCTTTTTGATTGACTTGATCAACTATAATAAAATAAGGGGCGCTTTGTTCGCCCCTTATTTTATGAATACCCTAGTGTACCTTAGGGGTAGGAAGCCTGGATTTGCAGGAAATTTACTATATAGGGGCTCAGCTACAACTTTAACACTAAGGGGTTTCATGCAAACGAGAAACACCAGAACTACGCTACTATTCTATCTCCAAATCATCCTGGTTTGGATAGGGGCCATCTTGTTATTCAATTTCCTCAGAAACTTTGGAACGGTTCCAGATGCCAGTGATAGTCCCATGAAAGGACTTCAAAAGGGGCAGATGCTGTTAATATTACTTCTGGTGGGTGCTTTAGCTGGAATCGTATATGGAAGTATTGAGTTATTGTTTGATCGTTCTTACTTCCAGAGACACTCCTATGGCCGAATCATTCTGGGGAAGCTGGTTGTGACCTTCTTCTCGGTAAAGATCATCATGGCCCTGACACTTCTGGCAACTAATACCATGAAAAATGTATTCATGGAGCCTCAAGAGGTAGTGCTAATTTTGAGGAGCAAAATGTACTGGGTGTTGTTTGTATATTTTTTACTAGTGGCAGCCCTTGTCAGCTTTGTCAGAATGGTAGACCAGAAGTTTGGGCCGGGTATCCTTTGGAATATGTTTATCGGAAGATATCGGAATCCCAGGGAGGAAAAGCGGGTATTCATGTTTCTGGACCTGCAGTCATCCACTACTATCGCAGAAAAGCTTGGCCACATCAAATTTAGTCGACTGATCCAGAACTGTTTTGCTGATCTTACCCCTGTGATTACCATGCATAAGGTTGAGATTTATCAGTATGTGGGAGATGAGGCAGTGCTAAGTTGGCCAGTAGAAAAAGGATTTGAAAACAATCATTGTATCCACTGCTACTTTGACTATATGGACGTGCTCAAGTCTAAAGCTGAGTACTATGAAGAAACCTATGGCTTACAGCCTTTCTTTAAAGCAGGGGTTCACCTTGGTGAGGTGATTGTGGCAGAGGTAGGACTGGTCAAGAGAGAAATAGCCTATCATGGGGATGTACTAAATACCACTGCCCGCATCCAAAGTCAGTGCAACAGATTACAGCAGCCTTTACTCATCTCGGATCAGTTGCTAAGTTATCTACAAACAGATGAGAACCTTGAAAGCCAGCGTTTGGGAGAAGAATTACTGAAAGGAAAGGAAACCCCTGTAACCATTTATGGGGTATCAAGGGTTTAGGAGATAAAACATAAAGTAGGTAGAACCCCTTCACAAAAGGTAATCTTATGTTTATGAAGGGGCTCATTAATAAAAGAGTTCGGATTATTTATCTACTTCTGATCTACTCATTCCTTAGCATATGTACAGGGTTTACAATGGCGGCTTTGATAGACTGATAACTGATGGTGATAATAGCTACAAATAGTGTCAAAAGACCTGCCAGTAGGAACGTTTCCCATCCGATTGAAATCCGGTATTCATAGTCCTGAAGCCAGGTACTCATCCCAAACCAGGCGATAGGCGTGGCTATTACCAGAGAAATCAAAATCAGTTGAACAAAGTTTCTGGTGAGTAGTAGGAAGATATTTTGAACTGTTGCGCCTAGTACTTTACGAATACTGATTTCCTTACTTCTCTGTTCTGACATAAAAGTGGCCAAGGTAAATAGGCCTAAACATGCCACTATGATGGCCAAAGCTGAGAAAATGCTAAATACCTTGCTTACCCTTTCCTCTTCCGCGTACATAGCGCCAAATTGCTCATCCAGGAAATGGTACTGGAAAGGCTGATCAGGACTGAGTTCTTTCCAAATGCTTTCTACCTCTGCTATAAGCGTGGATACATCACCACCGGTAAATCTGATGGAGAGGGCGCCAGTTCTCCCGCCTATAACCAGACTTAGTGGATCTATTGCCTCCTTCATTCCTTTAAAGTGGAAGTCTTTGACTACCCCAAGTATGGTATAGTCGAAATACACCAGCTCACCAGTTTTCTGATCCAGGTAAGAGTAGGAACTCATTTCTTTCCCTATGGGGTCTTCCAGCCCAAGGGCTTCAACAGCTTTCTCATTTAGAATGATTCCTTGAGAATCTGTCGGGAAACTAATGTCAAAATCTCTTCCTACTGTGATCTCCATACCCATGGTCTTCACATAATCATGATCTACGTACCACTTAGCCATATTTACATCATCCCCTTCTATTTTTTTTCCTGTCAGCCAGGCTCCGGTGTAGTTGCTGAAGTATCCATTTACAGGTAAATACCCACTAAGTGATGCGCTACTGACCATAGGTAGATCAAGTACCTTATCTTTTAGCAACTCCCTGTTACTCTGGGCACGTTCCAGAATCAGTACCTGCTCTTTATTAAATCCAATCTGTTTACGCTGGATGTAGTTAAGTTGATTCCTGACAATGAAGGTGCCTACGATTAAGGTGATAGAGATAGTAAACTGCAGAATTACCAAAGCAGACCTTAGTCTAGCATTACTGCTTCCTCTACTTAGCTTCCCCTTGAGTACCTGAATAGGCTTAAAGGAAGAAAGGAAGAGAGAGGGGTAAATACCTGAAAGAATTCCTATGAGGACGGAGGAGAGTAGGATCAATGGGAAAAACCACCAACTCCCATAAGGGATACTCAATTCTTTCTGAGCAATTTCATTGAAATAGGGGAGGGCAAGTCTGGCAAAAATCAAGCTGACTCCAAAAGCGATAAGACTAACCAGAATAGACTCAATCAGGAATTGTGAAACCAATTGTCCCTTTACTGATCCGAGTACTTTTCTGATGCCTACTTCCCTGGCTCTGTTAGCTGAGCGTGCAGTAGCCATGTTCATGAAGTTGATACTGGCTATAATGAGGATGAATACAGCTATTGCCCCAAAAAGCCACACATACTGTATGTTGCCTAGCTTGGCAAAGGGCATGACGATATCCGCTGAATAAAGATGGATGTCCCTAACTGGCTGTAATTCAAAGCGCATAGATCTGCCAGCTGCTTCAAAGGCTTCCATGTCCTCAACTATGTATTTGGGGATCATTCCTTGCATTTTTTCTTCAAACACTAGTGGATCTACGCCGGCTTTGAGTTTGACGTAAGAAGCATAGTTACTGAAGCCCCAATTAGGGATCCTGCTCACCTCGAGCGTTTCCATGGATAAGAGATAGGAAAACTGGAAGTGAGAACTAGATGGATGGTCTTTTATAATTCCTGTGATCTGGTAAGGGTTTTGGGAGTTGTTATTCAAGATAATGGTCTTCCCCATAGCCTCTCCTTCTGGAAAATGCTGCTTTGCTTTTTCTTCTGTGATGACAACGGATCTTGGGGTAGTCAGAGCTGTTGAGATATTTCCCTGTACCATGGGTAGACCAAACATTTCCAAGAGGGAGGAATCCACATAGACAATCCCATCTTCGATGATGTTTTCGTCATCTGCATTAATCTTGAGCATCCCACTGCCTGCATCATACATAAAAGGGGCTATACGTATAGCGTCCTCTACCTCCGGATAGTCTGTCTCAATAGCTTCTGCAAAAGGTGTAGTCACAAAGTAAGACCTACCTTCTCTGTCAGGTGTTTTGAACTTGGCAGTTACCCTGAAAAGACGATCTCCATCTGCCAGGTGAGTGTCATATCCCAGTTCATCCTTGATGAATAAACTAATGAGTAAGCAGCAGGCTATTCCTATGGCAAAGCCAAGGATATTAATAGCTGAATAAAATTTTTGTCTGGCCAGATGTCTAAAAGCTACTTTGATAAAATTCTGATACATGGCGGTTTGTTGATAGGGTATGATCTGGGGAAACGCTTAATGACAGAAGGCCTGAACAGATGTAGGACTTCTCTCTTGTACTGCTTTCTGGCGTATTTATCCCCGAATGCTTGTTGGTTATGCAAAAAGGCTTCTTCCAAATCACCGTGTAATTCTTCAAATAAGTCTGGATTACAGAACCACTTAAAACATTTGTGGAAGAATGCCGGTATGTCTTGGCGTTGATTCATTTTGATGATCTTAGGAGATAGACGGAATAGCATTCCAGAGAGACTCTCTTAAGGACCTGGCTTCCGCCAGAGCCGCTTTCCCCTCCTGGGTAAGGAAATAGAACTTCTTCCTTTTCCCTCCTCTTTCTGGCGTAGCTTCACCTAGTTTGGAACTGATGAACCCTTTCTTTTCAAGCCTGCTCAAAGCAGTGTGTAGAGACCCCCTACTCACATTTTTGTTAAGCCTCTCTGCCATTTCTTTCTGGATACTGACTCCGTAAGCATCGTTATTCAAGACCAGGATGGTGAGTAATACCAGCTCCTGGAATTCTCCAAAATATCCTCTTTGCATATATTGTTTTACTTTGAATACAATATAAAGGTAGCGATTAAATTCGTACTTGAAGACATTATCGACAGAAAGTGCAGAGAATTCGATGAAATGAATAGGAGAGGAGACCAAAAAAGCCGAAAGAGAATGAACTCTTCCGGCTCTTGTATAACCCTTACAAATAACTCAAATACCCATGGCGATAGTCTGGAGTCAACTGCTAACGCTAGTCAAAGTGAGTCTCCTCCGCATTGCCTAATCGCCATGGGTACTTTAGAGTTGGGGTAAATAGAGGATGTTTTATCTGGTGCGACCTGAGAAATAGGCAGTCTTGAACTTCTTTCTCATTCTCAAATCAATGTCTTTCACGGTAACCTTTCCATCCTTATTCACATCTAATCCGGCGTTCTGCTTATAAGTAATGCTAGGCTTGGCGTACATGACATAATTCATGGACTTATTGATGGCTCTTGGATACAATATGGCCAGATATAGATCTGTAAGGCTCTGATAGTACCCATGTCTGGCTTTCACTCTATCCAAGTATTTATATACATAGTCCAATTGCTTCACAGGTGTCATTTTCTTTAAGTCTTTGATTGACACTTTCAATTCTCTGGCCGTAAAGGGCATGAACTGTATGAGTCCGGTAGCACCACTTCCCTTGAAATTTTTGACGGAAGAGTTAAACTGGGACTCAGAATACATGACGGCCATAAGCCATGAGGCTTCTACATCCAGCTTACCAGCTATCTTTCTTACTTTATCTTCAAATTCCTTTTCTTCAAATACATACTTACCAGCTTTGTCCATGAGATAAAGTCTAGGCTCTTTGTAAGCATACAGGTTTTCCTTTTGGGTATCCTGACTTTGAACCTTTCCCGGAAACACCTCAGGTTTTGCAGGAACTTGTTTGATCTCCTTATTTAATTTAGGGATTTCTATCACCTCTATACTTCCTTCAGGAGTTTCTGGTCTATCAGGCTCCATGGTGGTAGCCATAGCATTACGCTCAGCCTGGGAGAGCTCCTTTTTCTCTGAAACGTATTCATCCAGGAATTCTTCCTTTGAATAGGTTTTTGGGCTTTCCTTCTCTTTGACAGGAAGGGATTCCTGGGCTTCTCCTATGGGCTGGACTTGTATACTTGGATCTGCATCCATGACCTGCTGGCCTATAGGTAACAAAGCGGAGGCTTGATGGTAGATGTTTACATACTTCTCATAGTCTGGGGCAAATCTCAGGAAAACTACTACGATAGCAGCTATCCCAAGCATTAGGTGATTCTTTCGCAAGTTAAAAGATCCCGCCTGGTAATGAACCAATCCTGGATTCTGCTTCGGCCCTCGCTGGAAAGTCGGCTTTGTATGAAAGCGACCTGTATGGGATTTATGCCCACCAGCATTCACATTAAAACGCATCATTTCTGTCCGATAGTTGTGTGCGCTAGCTAAAAAGAATAGCGCTAGGTTTTACTTTCAAAGTAAATATGCTACCTTTTTTAGTATAATGCAAAAAATAATTGCAAATAATTTTAGTAAAAACTAAAAATGATAGAATTTTCAGGATGTTACCTGTCGAAGAGTAGCTGAAGCGATTTATTGAATATTGTGCGCGAGTGCGTAAGTATGATCCCTAAGATAAGAAATTAATTCCTGTCTTGATTCATAAGGTTCTAACTCCTGAGTAGGAATGGGATTACCGATGCTAAACTTGATGGTTTTCCCTATTTTATTATTTACCTCAAAGATGAAAAGTCCCAGTCTTAAGGTTAAACTGAATTGACTGACAAGTTGAAATAGGAAGCTGTTTTTGCCTTCAAAATAAACTGGAATGACTGATGCACCAGTCTTTCTAATCAACTTGGCAGTAAATAGCTTCCAATCCAGGTCTGTAACCTTTCCAAGTAACCCTTTTGCCGTAGAAACACCTCCTGCAGGAAAGATAACTACTGTCCCACCTTCTTTCAGAATTTTCTCTGCTTCATTCTTAGAATTAATATTCGTCCTGATAGCCTCTTTGGTTTCATTAAAATCTATAGGTAATAAATAGGGGCGTAAATGTTCCTCCGTACAAAGGACACTGTTGATCATGATTTTGAAGGGACCTCTACACTTATAGGCCAGATAACAAATGATCAATCCATCAAGTACGCCAAATGGGTGATTGGCGATAAATAATGAAGGTCCGTCAGAGGGAATGGATTTCAGTTTATCCTCATCGTAAGAGAGCTTGACCCTGAGTTTCTGGATGGCTAGCGGCCAGAAGGATTCCCCCGTTTCATCCATCTCATCCAGGACTTCCGCATACATCTTCAGGAGCTTGTGTTTCCCAGAAAGCCACTCAACCAAATAAATCAGTTGTTTTTTAATCCATGGATCTCTTGGGTCAGCATAGGTAATTACTGGTACACGCGAGTTCTTTGCCATTGATCTTTTTCCCCTTTTTGTCTGCTATCAATATCTTTTTAACAGGTCAGCAAAATACACAAATATTCTTCACTTCAATTCTTCTTCTACCTACGAATGTCTCCATGAGATTACTTGGCCCACTCTTGGTATTTTATTTTGCATTTAGCCTCCATGATTTTAGGTAATTGAACCGTCTTCCTAGATTGATTCTAAAGTAGGTGGAAACTTAGTTTCCTCTGGAATTAGCAGTAAATTATTGTTCGTTTTACTACAAAAACATTACTCGTGGATAGAAGAAAAGCACTTAAACAAGTGGCATACATCATGGGAGGAACCTTATCTGTTCCCATGGTAAATGGAATTCTCTCTGGTTGTACGCCTACTTCAGCAGAAGCCGGAAAGCTGGTTTTCTTTAACCAGCATGAATTTGCTTCCATTTCTGCCATGGCTGATAGGATATTGCCTGCTACGGTTACTCCCGGCGCTTTGGACGTAGGCGTTCCTGGTTTCATAGACATTATGCTTCAAGATGTTTATACAGAGAAACTACAAACCATCGTAAAGGAGGGCTTGGCGGAGCTGGAAAGCCAGTCTCAGGAGCAGCATGGAAAGGGCTTCAGTGCATTAAGTGCTGAAGAGCAGGATGGAATGCTGACAGTGCTGGAGGAGAGAGCCATAGAGACCAAGTCGGCGCCTGGAGAAAAGCCTTTCTTCAGCATCATTAAAGAACTTACCGTTGGAGGCTTTTTCACCTCTGAAGAGGGCGCCAAAGCTACGCTGGATGTAGCACCCATTCCGGGTAAATTTGAGGCATGTATACCTCTGGATTCTAAAACTGCCTACATCTAATCTTTACTTTCTCCAAACATTACAAAATTTATCATGAGCGATACCAATACATATGATGCCATAGTGGTAGGTTCCGGGATTTCCGGAGGCTGGGCAGCTAAAGAACTGTCTGAAAAGGGCCTGAAGACCATAGTGCTGGAAAGAGGTCGGAACGTAGAACACGTGAAAGACTACCCCACGGCCATGAGTGAGAGTTGGGACTTTAAGCACAGGTACAGACCTACCAAAGAAGACAAAGAGATCTACTATATTCAAAGCCAGACAGGGCAGTTTAATGAAGCGTCCAAGCACTGGTGGGTGAGAGATGTAGATAGCCCTTACCAGACACCAGAGGAGAAACCCTTTACCTGGATCAGAGGGTATCATGTAGGAGGAAGGTCCATCATGTGGGGACGGCAGTCTTACCGCTGGAGTGAAATGGACTTTAATGCGAATGCCAAGGATGGCATTGGAGTACCCTGGCCGGTTTCTTATGATGAAATAGCTCCCTGGTATGACTATGTAGAGCAGTTTGCCGGGATCAGTGGACAAGTAGAAGGTCTCCCTCAGTTACCAGACGGAAAGTTTCTGCCTCCCATGGAAATGAACTGTGTGGAGAACCATGTCAAAGAAAAAATAGCTGAGAACTTTAACGGTAGAGCCATGACCATTGGGCGTACGGCTAATCTAACCGTCCCCCATAATGGAAGAGGAAACTGCCAGTATAGAAGTAGGTGTAGAAGAGGATGCCCTTATGGTGCATACTTTAGCAGTAATGCTGCTACCTTACCTGCTGCGGCAGCTACCGGAAACATGACGCTCAGGCCTAACTCCATTGTTCATTCCATCATTTACGATGAGAATAAGGATAAGGCCGTTGGGGTTAGGGTCATAGACAGAGAAACAAATGAGGCCATGGAGTTTTTCGCGAGAATTATCTTCCTGAATGCTTCTACTTTTGGTTCCGTCTCCATTCTCCTAAACTCTACTACAAACAGGTATTCTGAGGGACTAGGAAATGCAAGTGGTACCCTCGGACACTACGTTATGGACCACCACTTTCAGGTGGGTGCTGGAGGTACGTTCGATGATTTTGCAGATGAGTACTATTATGGACGTAGACCTAATGGTATTTATATCCCCAGGTTTAGAAATATCAATGAGAAGCATCCAGACTATATCCGTGGATTTGGGTATCAGGGAGGTGCCAGAAGAGCAGGTTGGAATCGTGGGGTAGGAGAAAAAGGCTTTGGGGCTGACTTCAAAGATAGCCTGAGTACACCAGGGCCGTGGAGTATGGGCATGACAGGTTTTGGAGAATGTCTCCCATACTATGATAACATGGTTAGCCTAAACACGGAGAAGACAGATAAGTGGGGGTTACCTACCCTGGATGTGGAGGTAGAATTCAAGGAGAATGAAATGAAGATGCGGAAGGATATGAAGGAGAGTGCAGCGGAAATGCTGGAAGCCGCTGGTGCCAGAGACATTCGGATGTATGAGAGAAAGCCTTTACCTGGTATGGGAATTCACGAAATGGGGGGAGCACCCATGGGTAATGATCCAAAAACCTCCATGCTGAATAAGTTTAACCAGATTCACGAGGTACCAAACGTATTTGTAACTGACGGTGCCTTCATGAACTCTGCTGCTTGTCAGAACCCTTCTCTTACCTATATGGCATTTACTGCCAGAGCTGCTGAGCATGCAGTAAGTGAGATGAAGAAGGGGAATTTGTAAGATATATTCTCAACACTTTTATATAGGTGGGTGCCTCAAAAGAGGTATCCACCTATTGTTTTATGACCCATTGTTTAGCTAGTTCCTCTAGCTCTGCCTTACTTTGATTGGATTGCAGATTACTTACTTCTGCTGATTCTCCTGCTTGAGAACTGTAAGCAGTTAGAG
>JBCBKZ010000116.1:0-10869 GCA_038520955.1 Bacteroidota bacterium
ATCAGAAACACCTATGATATTCCCCTTTACTTTGGAGAGACGGGAGAAAATTCTAACGTATGGTTCCGAGATGCCATCAGATTGTTTGGGGACCATAACATCGGCTGGGCATGGTGGCCCATGAAAAAGGTAGATGACATAGCCGGCCCTTTATCCGTAGAACGTACGGAAGGGTATCAGCAATTGATAGATTATTGGGAAGGTAATGGAGCTTCTCCAGGTGCTTCTACCGCCAAAACCATTCTCATGGATCTGACTGAAAAGCTAAAGCTGGAGAACTGTAAATATCAGCCGGATGTGGTAGATGCCATGTTCAGACAGGTAAACGAGGATGTAGCAATCCCTTTTGCTGAGAATAATATACCAGGAGTTATTCAGGCCACTGATTATGATCTGGGAGGTCCAGGAGTAGCCTATGAAGATAATGCTACCGCTACCTACCATGTAAGTACAGGAAATTATACCGCCTGGAATAATGGCTGGGCCTATAGAAATGATGGGGTGGACATAGAGGCCAGTCAGGAAACGGTTAATGGAAATGGATATAATGTAGGCTGGCTGGACAAGGACGAGTGGATGCAATACACAGTAGATGTGGCTGAAGCTGCCTTATATGATGTTACCGTAAGAGTAGCGGCTAATGGTGAAGATGGGAAGTTCCATCTCAGTACAGGAGGTGCAGATGCTAGCAGAATAACCTCCGTTCCTAATACAGGAGACTGGCAAAACTGGCAAAGCCTCGTAATACCTGATGTCATGCTTACGCCAGGAGATAAAACCATTCGATTAGAAGTAGATGGTTCAGGCTTCAACCTAAGCAGCCTTCAATTCACAAATTCAGGACCCACGACAGATTTAGTCCCCTTCTTCGTGTCCGCTTTTACTACCACTGAGAATCGCATTCAGCTGAATATCAACAAACCACTAGATGGTAACCTCCCCAATGGAACTACAGGCTTTTCCATTCTCATTGGGGGGAATCCTCTCACCATTACTGATACTGAAATAGATGCAGAGAATCCCAGAATTATCAGATTTACCGTAGATCACGAATTCAAATCCAGGGACTGGATACAACTTTCTTATAGTGGAAGCCAAATTCTGGATGTAGATGGATTGCGCCTTCCAGTATTTAGTGCTAGAACGGTGGAGAACAGACAACCTACCGTCAATCTGGTAAGTGAACGTGTGGAAGCAGAGGATTACTTCTTCCAGCAGGGAGTTCAACTAGAAACTACTACGGATGTGGGAGGCGGACAAAATATTGGCTTCCTGGATCCGGGGGATTATCTGGACTATTATGTGGAAGTTGATCAGGCCGGCCTGTACGATGTAGCTTACCGGACAGCTGCTCTGTCAGAAACAGGCGCCATTGCGATGCAACTGGTAGATGATAGTGGAAATGCTACTACCCTGCATGAAGTCAGTTTTAACCCAACAGGAGATTGGCAGAAATGGGCCACTACAAATAAGGAATTACAGCTTCCTGCTGGCCTTATTCAGCTAAGAATGCTGATCACCCAGCCGCTTTTCAATGTGAACTGGTTCCAGTTTAGCCTATTACAAGCCACTTCTATTAAGGAGCTAAACACAGTCTCAACGCTTGTGGTTTACCCTAATCCTTCTACCGGTATGTTTACACTTAGAGGAGAACTGAAAAATACTCAGGATATCTCTATTCACATTCTCAATGAGCTGGGACAGCAAATCTATAGGAAAGACTTAGCTGCTCAACGGATCATAGATCATTCTATAGATCTACAGCATCAGCCAAATGGATGGTATTTTGTTTTGGTAATAGATCAGGAAGGGAGAAGGAAGGCCCACAGAATGCTAAAAATGAATTAGGGAACCTATTCTCAAGGATATAAAACCATTTGAGTACAGCTAAAGATGGCCATTTTCTTGCCGCTATCTTTAGCTGTTACCACCACTTTCCACACTTGGGTTTTCTTACCCAGGTGCTCGGCTATGCATTTTGCCTGGATAGTTCCTTCTCTGACTGTGCGAATAAAATTGGATTTCAATTCAATGGTAGTGAAGGAAATCGCTCCTTCCGGGAGATTCATTAAGGTGGAGTAGCCCGCCATAGAGTCTGCCAGTGTGATGACACAGCCCGCGTGTAAATAGCGGTTCGGAGCCAGGTGATTAGCGCCTACGTCCATTTCTCCGACTACAGCATTTTCCTGAATATCAACGGCCTTAATCCCAAGGTACCCTGGGAAGCAGTCTGCACCCAGCTTGTTTATTTGATCTACAGTCATACGCTTTTACGATATACATCTGGTCGGTACCTAAGCAGCAGCTTCTCTATTCCCAATCCAAGTAAACTCCCCACAAACAAACTGACCAGGTCCCGCCAGAAGAACCTTCTTCCTAAAACCAATGCCACTAATTTATGTTTGCGAAACGCTACAATCCAATCCGCTCGGTATAGCTGACTGAGCTCTATAGCAAAGCAAATACTCATGCTAATGAAGAAAAGCCTCATAGTATTCATCTTAGGAAAGAGAATTCCTAACAAAACAAACATCATGGTAGCATACAGGATATCCCCCATAAAATAGGGAATGAAGTCAGAGGCAAATCCTGCTCTGGTATTCAGTCCTACCACAATTATAGCTATTAACAAGAGCAGGTAAATCCATCGATTTCTACTTGTTCCTTCGGAACCAATCTCACTCATTTGCCAGTTTCATCATTCTCGCGCTAAGATCAGGGTCTGCCATATCCTTGTCAAGCGGATACATAGGTCTGTTGATACGTTTGTACCCAAGTCTCTCCAGGTCCTGGTCTACGCCACCCGGTGTTAAGGCCATCACCCAATCTCCACGCATGTCATATAGCTCTGGAACCAGATAGCCTATCTTCACCACCACTATGTCTGATTCTCTGGGAGTTAAGTCCAGGTTAGTGAAATCACTTTCATGATGATAAGGCTTCCTCTTTCCGGTTACAATCACAGAAATGCTACCCACTTTCACCACTACTTCTGTCTCAGCGTGAATATCTCCTTCCTGTATGGCTGTTACTTCTCCTTTCAACTGAAGGGGCGGACTAAATCTATCATCCACCGCTGCTCCTGCTAAGGCATCCACCATCCCTCCTACGCCTACTTCTTTGGCTTGGGCTACCAATTCTGGTCCGGGAATAGAAGCATAAATGAGGGAGGGACCATCAGCCGTCTGAAATTCCGGTCTGGCCATTAATTCTCTCAGCGTCCAGGTTACATCCCCCGCGCCACCCGCAGTAGGGTTATCTCCCATATCACTAATGATAAAAGGCTTGGCTTCGCTGCTTAGGGCTTTCTCCAAGGCCGCTTCAAGGGTTACTGTAGGGGCCACAAAATCAAACTCATGGCGGGCAGCCCAGAAAGCTTCTGCCAATTCTTCTGCGCCTTGACTAACGGCAGCTTCATCATCTCCATAGGTCATGACTACTCCACGGTTTCTAGGTTCATCTGCCCAGGCATATCCTACCCAAATAGCTGCATCTATCACACCTTCTCTGGCTGCTATGGGCGCGACTTTGCCATATAGCCCTTTGCCGGGTTCAATACGTGTAGAGGTTTGCTCACCAGGCAACAATATGGGGACGGGAATCCAGGCTTTGTAAAGAGGCTTGCCTTTACCACTTTCCAGTCTGTCCAAGAGATTACTAACTGCCCTTCTTTTAGATTCCATAGCATCTTCATGTGGAGCCAATCTGTAGGCCGTCATCAGATCTGTTTGCTCTGCCAAAGTGGGCGATACATTTCCGTGCAAGTCCATACAGGTAGAAATGAGGATGTCCTCCCCTACTACTTCTCTCACTCGTTTGATCATATCTCCCTCAGGATCATCCAGTCCTACCACACTCATGGCGCCATGAATGTCAAAATATACCCCATCATAGGGCGCATTTTCTGCAAGCATCCCGAGCATCTTGCCCATGAGAGATTCATAGGCCTCACGGGTAACTATGCCTCCTGGTAAAGAATGGCCTCTCAAAGTAGGTACCCAATCTGCCCTTTTTCTGAGGGAAGAATCTTCCGCCATAAAAGGATAATAGCTCAACAACTCATCTCCTACCCTCGCATGAAAAGCTTCTTCTTCCGTTTGTGCCGGAGAAAAAGTACTGGACTCTATAGCGAGACCACAGATAGCCACTTTCGGAAGTTTCTTAGCGGGTTGACAGCCGAACAGTAATACTGTAATTAGGAGAAAGGGAAGCTTGCGCATAATGATGGATTGAAGTGTTTGTGATATAGAGAGAATAAAGAAAGTTAGCTACTTATTCAGAGGACAGGAGTCCTCAACAAATTCTTTCACAAACAGAGTTTTTGAAACATCTGTCAGTGAGATTAGAAATAAACTCCTGTTTGTTTCTTATTTAAGTGAAGGACTCCCGTCCTTGAAATTTACAATACATACTCCTGAAACAGCTTCTCTAAAACCGCTTCTGGTTCTGTACACATGCCGGGATGGACCTTCGAGTTCTGGATGATGGTACTACGCATGGCTGTCAACCAGCGGAAGCGTTCAGGGACATCCAGCTTAGCTATTTCTCCTCCTTTAGGATCTCCCTTACAGATGAGGTCCCAGACCATTAAGTAGGCCCGTACTTCTTCAAGGTCTATTTCCGGGAATAAAGCTAATAGTCTGGATTCATCCAGGTGGACTCGCATATCCAGATATTTCTTCCGCTTGCAAAACAGGATGACCCCTACGTTCACACATTCTCCCCTTTCCACTCTGGGAACCACCCTGATCAAGGCGTACTCATACACGTGCTTGTCTGGCATATTCCGCTTCTTTAATGTGTGAATCTAAATGGGAGAGCTTGATGGTCAGGAAGCGCGTATAAGCATCCCGCTTTTCTTCTGCAGAAAGGGGATCTCCTTCCTCTATCAGAAAGTCCTCGGGAATGATATCTACAATCTCTCTGATGACTGACTCATTCAAGCTGTTTCTTATGATACCAGCTGCTGCTTCCAGTTCATCTGCCCTATCCAGAAGCACATGGCTTTTTATAGGCGGGAAGATTTTCTCTGCCTGTGCCTCCCAATTGGTCCAGGCATGATGGAAATACAGACTGGCCCCATGATCTATCAACCAAAGCTCCTTCTTCCAATTGAGCAGGTTGGGGTTTCTGTGGGTCCTGTCAATATTATTGATCAGGCTGTCCAACAGGACCACCTTCGAGGCATCCAACCCACTGGCTACTGAAACAGCCGGGTCAAAGGTGATGGCGCCTGATAAGTAATGCAATCCCAGGTTCAGTCCTACTGAGAATTTCAGGAGGTCCTGAATCTCCTCATCAGGTTCTGTTTTGCTGAAAGAATCATCCAGATTCATGAATACCAGTTCAGGCACTTTTAGGCCTATGATTCTCGCTAATTCTCCTCCTATGAGTTCCGCAATGAGAGCTTTCTTCCCTTGACCTGCTCCTCTGAACTTCAGCACGTACAAAAAGCCATCATTCGCCTCTACTATAGCCGGCAGAGAGCCTCCTTCCCTTAGGGGCTCCACATAGCGGGTAACCTCAACAGTTCTGATTTCCGGTTTTGCCATGGAGTAAAGATAGGAGATTTCAGCTCCTTGAGAATAGCCTGACATGAAAAAGGGTACCAGCGCTTAGTCTGATACCCCAATAACTGCACAGTCTTTGTCTAATAAATCGACAAATGAGAATTTGCTACTAAATCCAAAATGTTCTCTGGAAACAAATCAGCCAAAAGTGGGACCACACAGATAGCCCATGGCTTCCTGCATGATCCTCTTGCTAACAGTTGCATTGTCCAAACTGAAACCCCTAGCAATTTATGGTAATGCAAAGGCTACATACATATCCCCCGACTTTGTTCCCATTTTCCCTCCTCCACATGCAATGACCACATACTGCTTTCCTTCAGAAGTATAGGTAGCAGGGGTGGCATATCCTCCAGCTGGTAGATCAGCTTCCCACAATTTCTCACCGGTACTCATGTGAAAAGCTCTGATTTTCTCATCCTTAGTGGCAGCAATAAACAGTACCCCACCTGCTGTGATCACCGGTCCTCCATAGTTTTCTGTACCACTTACAGGCACTTCAGGATCATTTAAGGATTCCTCATGCCCCAGCGGCACTTTCCACACATATTCTCCTGTATTCAGGTCTATAGCATTCAAGGTGCCCCAAGGCGGTTTCACCACAGGATACCCTCTGTTATCTTTAAATCGTCCAAAGCCCGTAATGGCATAAGGCGTATCAAAATTCTGCTCAGCTCTATGATCTCCGGCTTCTGATTCTGATTCTGTTTTGAGGAGGTAATCAACCATAGCCTCGACTTCTTCCTCTTTGAGGTTAGGCATACCCGGCATGGCTCCCTTCCCATTTTTGACAATAGATTGTATGTCTTCAACTGATAGTTTGCCTTCCAGATGCTGTAGATTGGGGATGGCTCCCAGCCCTTGCAAGTTTCCCCCATGGCATCTTGCACAGTGGATTTGGGAAAGGGCTTCTCCCTGGCTTCCTTCTCCACCTACTACTGACATTCTCACTATCCAGGCCATTTCGTTGGAGTTCACATACATGATGCCTGTGGTAGGATCTACAGCTGCTCCGCCCCATTCTGCTCCCCCATCTGCTCCCGGGTATAGCATGACGCCCTTAGTGTCTATAGGTACAAACTGCCCTTCTGAAGTAACTGTGGCTAACTTTCCTTTAACCGTTATAGGGTTATCATTCTGGCTTTTATCCAGAAAATCATCTACAAAGGCTGGCTGATCTGGGGCATATAGCCCGTCTTCCTTCAGTTTTTGACGGGCAAATGGTTCTGGCTTTAATGGCAATACCTGAGTGGCCGCAGACTGGTCTCCTTCCAGCTTGGTAGCTGGATAGGCTTTTTCTTCCAGTGGAAAGAGCGACTCTCCGCTAAGTCTGTTGAAGACAAATACATGACCACTTTTGGTTACCTGAGCCACTGCGGGTATCATTTCGCCATCCTTTACTACCTCCAGCAAGTTTGGGGGCGCGGGCAGGTCCCTGTCCCACAAATCATGTTTCACAAACTGAAAGTGCCATACTCTCTCTCCGGTTTCTGCATTTAAGGCCAGCAGAGAATTAGCAAATAGATTATCCCCTATCCGGTCTCCTCCATACCAGTCAAAAGCAGCTGAACCTGTAGGCGCATATACGATTCCGTTCTCCATGTCCAGCGCTAGTCCGGCCCAGCTATTAGCTCCACCAATGTTTTCATTCTGATAAGCATCCTCTGGCCATGTATCATATCCCACATCACCTGGCTCGGGGATAGTTTTGAAGGCCCATATCAATTCTCCACTCCTCACATCATACGCCCGTATATCCCCTGGAGCTGCTCCAGGGGATTCTCCCGTTCTGGAACCTATGATGTAGGTATCTTTATAAATGGCTCCCGGCGTAGTTAGCACCACCGTCAGTTTCTCGGGATCTCTCCCCAGGTCTTCTCTCAAGTCAATGCTGCCATTCTCCCCAAAGCTTTCTATCACCTCTCCATTTTCCACATCTACTGCAAAAAGATTAGGCCCAGACCCATAAAATATTCGACTCTTGTCCGTGTTATCCTTAGCCCTCCAGAAACTAAGGCCCCTACTTAAGCCTAAGCCTGACTGGTCAGCGGAAGGAGGAATGAATTCCCATACCGTTTCTCCCGTAGTATTATTGATTGCAAACAGATGGTTAGCTGCATTTACACTGACCAGCTTATCATCTATGATTAGGGGGTTGGCCTGGATTTGAGAATTTCTCCCCTCTTGCATTCCCCCACTCTGATAGGTCCAAGCTACCTCCAACTGTTGTACATTGGCTGTATCAATCTGGTTGAATATGGCATAGTGGCTTCTTCCGGGATCGCCTAAGTAATGCTCCCAGGTCTCATGAAAAATGGAGGCAACTCTTACCAAAGAGACTGGTTTATCTTCCTTGTCAAAAAAAAGGGACCAAACCCCAAATGATAAAACCAACAAAGCGAATAGAAGAAATATTTTGAAAATTCTTTTTTCAAACATAGTTAATGGACTCTTGAGTTAACCCCTTAGGCAAAACACCGGTAGTACCAACTGATACTACCGGATCGCACAAGGATAAAGACATATCCCTAGAATGAATATACTACTCTCGATATAATGGATCTTCCAAGAAGCGGTCTGGCGAAGGTTACATTTTGACCTACCGGACTTACAATACTTCTGGGATTCCCTTCATCTATTCCAATTACATTAAATACATTAGAACCGTTTATGCCGATGGACACATTTTCTCCTATGTTGAGCCCGATGAATGGATTTACACTCATATAAGCAGGGAAGAAAGTGTCATCAAAATCTCCGTTATCAAGTTGGCCTCTGTAAATCAGGCTGGTTCCGAAGGTGAATTTTCCATTATCACTCCTGTACTGAGGCGTGAAGGTGAAGAATGAGTTTACACCAGGTGTTTTCTCACCAGAGAGATCCAGGGCAGTTCCATCAGGAGATTGTACAATTCTGTCTCCATAGGTTCTGGAGAAGAAGGTTCCATTGAAGTCCAGGTCTATGTTTCCAAAGACTACCTTGGCCTCAAATTCTACGCCTGTTACCTGAATCAAGCCCCTGGAAGTCAGGTTGATAGAATTTCCGTTACTATCAAAGATCAGTTCCTGGAACACATCATCAGGATATCTGGTGTGGAATCCGGTAATAAAGAAACCGGCTGTAGGAGATTTATACTTTACCCCAAGTTCATACTGGATAATTCTCTCTCCGTCTTCCTCAAATTCTGAAAGGCCTGACTCTCTGTTGGCAACTGCGTTGAAAGCAAAGGCTCTGTCGAAGTTAAACCTGGCTCCCTGACTGTGTCTGGCAAAGGTGGCGAAGTTCTCGCTGAACTTGTAATTCAGACCAATGGAGTAAGAGAAATTCTCATAGCTGGCATCAATAGGAATGAAGCGACCATCATTATGCAGCACACCTGTCTCAGCCTGGCTGATGACTCCGTCATTATTTACATCATAGTCGAAGGCGGCACCCACTCCCACATTTGTTTGGCCTGTAATTCTTCCGATGTCCAATCTTACCCCGGCATCTATGTTCAGGTTCTCATTCACAGCTATCTCATAGTTCACAAAAGGCGCATATACCCTGGATTCGCCCTTATAACTCTTGTAGAGCGTTCCGTACTGAGAAAATCCATTTACGGTTAAGGATTCTCCGGAAGCATTATCTACCAGGTCCAGTCTGCGGGTATTATCAGAAACATCAGCCAGGAAGTTATGCCACCACCACTCAGACTCGAGGTCAAACTGGTGGAAGAAGGCTCCCAGCGTCAGGTTAGCACCAGATTCTTCAAAGTTTTTATTGAAGGTGATTTCATTGGCGGTGTACTCCATAGGCAGGTCTACATTCCAGTAGCCATATTCTACCACAAGTCCATTTCCATTCAGGTTATCCAATTGGTTTCTGGACAAAGGTTGACCTGCGTTAAGGCCTGAAGTGTAGCTATAGGAGAAGTCTGTTACCCCTTTTGAAGCAGCAAATTCTGAAGCTGACTGTGGAGACCCACTAAAGGAGAATATCCCATTGAACTCCTGATCTATGACAGACAGTCTCAACTTATTTTTCAGGCTCCATCCGGATCCCAGGTCAAAGAATACTTCTGCTCCCCATGAGGTAGCCTTAGGTTCCATTCCTCCTTCCAAAGATTCTTCTACGAAACCTCCACTTGGAGACTGAGCTTTAAACCTTAGCAGGTCTACACTGTGGAAAGTTCCATGGGTTCCACTAAAGCCTGGAAGACTTCCTAGTTTCACTTCATTAGAATTAGGCTC
Source organism: Bacteroidota bacterium (assembly GCA_038520955.1). GTDB lineage: Bacteria > Bacteroidota > Bacteroidia > J057 > J057 > JBCBKZ01. The sequence continues at coordinate 9,803 of JBCBKZ010000116.1, forward strand.
TCCTTCACGTGCTAATGGAATAGGAATGTAGGGAATGGTGTTATCATTCAGATGCTTGAAGTACAATCTGACATATCCGTTGTCAAACTCTTTAGTGATGTTGAATTTGATCTGTCCACCCTTATTGGCGCTGTAGCCAGGAGAACGTACCCCTTCGTTATTTCTGTAGAATCCTCCTACATGAAAGCGAATGTCTTTTCCGAGATGTGCGCCATATTCAAAATCAGTCCGTAAGTGGGCAAAGTCCAAGCCTACTTCCATTCCTACAGATCCACCTTCTATGACGCCTGTCTTACTAATATTGTTAATGATTCCCCCTCCAGAGTTACTTCCAAATACAGAAGCTGATCCTCCGCGAATGGTCTCTACTCTCTGAGTAGTGAAGTCTAGTCTGGTAAACATGTCCACGTTCCCAAACATCAGGTCACTAAAAGGTACTACAGGTAGTCCGTCTTCTTGTACCTGTACGAACTTACCCCCACCATTACTGGGGTTCCCTCGAATCTCAATATTTGCATTTCCTTCTCCACCGGAAGCATTTACAAATAGCCCGGGAATCATCTTGTATAACTCCGCCGTACTCCTGGCTCCAGAGTTCTGGATTCTGTCCCGATTGACCGTAGAAATGGCAATACTGGACTCAAGTCTGGATTTAGGGTTAGCATTACCTGTGATCACTACTTCTGATAGGCCTAATACATCAGGCGCCAAGCTGAAGTTTTTGATGATAGGGTTCCCATCAAGTGCTACTGTCTCAACGATATTTGTGTAGCCTACATAAGAAACTATCATTTGCTTTTCTCCACTAAGCAGAGAAGAAAAGCTGTATTTTCCTTCAAGGTCTGTTCGGGTTCCGGAACTGGTTCCTTCCAGATATACCGTTACCCCTATTAAAGGTTCTGAATTTTCATCTGTGATGGTACCAGAGAGGGTAGTTTGTGCGATTAGTAGGTGAATCTGGGAAAACAAAAACAGTAAAAACATTCCTGTCTTCACCTGCCCCAGTTTGTGTAGTTGTCTCATAAGCATAGTTTTATTTGTAGTCCTAGGTGAATACAGAATAAAAT
>JBCBKZ010000117.1:0-10859 GCA_038520955.1 Bacteroidota bacterium
CTGGGCCTAAACATAGACTAAAAGATAATGAAAGAAAGCTATATCATAGACGGGATACGCACTCCCATCGGAAAGTTTACTGGAACCCTTTCTCCCATAAGAACAGATGACTTGGGTGCCTTGGTCATTAAGGAAATCGTTAAGCGAAATCCTGATATTCCTCAGGAAGCCTATGATGACGTCATCCTGGGTTGTGCTAACCAGGCAGGAGAAGATAACAGGAATGTGGCCAGAATGTGCCTCCTTCTGGGAGGTCTTCCATGGACAGTCCCCGGTGAAACGGTGAACCGTCTGTGTTCTTCTGGTCTTTCTGCCATCATACACGCACACAGAGCCATCAAAACCGAGGATGGAGATGTCTTCATTTCTGGTGGCGTAGAGCATATGACCAGAGGTCCATGGGTTATTTCCAAAGTATCCAAGCCCTTTGGGAGGGATGCACAAATGCACGATAGCAGCTTCGGTTGGCGATTTGTAAATGGCAAAATGCATGAACGCTATGGAACTGACGGGATGGGCGTAACAGCTGAGAACCTGGTAGATAAGTACGGAATTAGCAGAGGGGATCAGGATAAATTTGCTTACTGGTCCCAAATGAAGGCGGCGGCAGCCCAGAAAAACGGAAGGCTAGCAAAAGAGATCGTACCAGTAGAAATTCCCCAGCGGAAGAAAGATCCTATCGTCTTTGATAAGGACGAGTTTATCAAGCCGGATACTTCATTGGAAGTCTTGGGTAAACTCAGAACTGCTTTCAGAAAACAGGAGAATGGAGGAACCGTAACCGCTGGAAATGCTTCCGGCTTAAATGATGGAGCGGCAGCTACGATAGTGGCTTCTGATGAAGCAGTCAAGAAGTACGGTCTTAAGCCCATGGCCAGAATAGTGAGTTCAGCAGTGGTAGGGGTGGAACCCAGGATTATGGGGATAGGTCCGGTAACGGCTTCGCTAAAAGCACTTGAAAAAGCTAGACTGAGCATGGATGACATGGATGTGATAGAGCTGAATGAAGCTTTCGCGGCTCAAGCCTTAGCCTGTACACGTGCCTGGGGATTGGCAGATGATGATCCCAGACTAAATCCCAACGGCGGTGCTATCGCCATAGGCCATCCATTAGGGGTTACAGGTGCGAGAATCGCCTATTCAGCTGCGCTCGAACTTCAGGAAACTGGCAAGAAATACGCCTTAGTTACCATGTGTGTAGGCGTGGGACAGGGCTATGCCGCCATACTGGAGAAAGTATAAACTTTGCGGCTCTGCGGGTATTGTTCTCACGCAAAGCCGCTAAGTCGCAAAGATCAAATAGACATAAAAACTAATAGATAGATCAACATGGACGCTACTAAACTAGGCAACTACGTAACAGGAAGTTGGATAGAGGGAGAAGGAGATGGAAAACCCTTATTCAATGCTGTAACCGGAGAGGTTGTGGCCTATGCTACTACAGACGGCCTGGACTTCCCTGAGATCCTGGCTTATGGAAGAAAGACAGGAAGTGCTTCCCTCAGAAAAATGACCTTCCAGCAGCGTGGCAACATGCTGAAAAAGCTCGCTCTTTACCTCAGCAAGAGAAAAGAACAATTCTACGAAATCAGCTATAAAACCGGTGCTACACGGCCAGATAGCTGGGTGGACATAGAAGGGGGATTTGGGAATCTCTTCGCCAATGCTTCCCTGAGAAAAAACTTCCCCAACCAAACCTACCATGTGGACGGAGAAGGCATAGACCTTTCCAGAGGAACTAATTCCTTCATGGGGCACCACATCATGGTGCCTAAGCGAGGCGTAGCCATCCATATCAATGCCTTCAATTTCCCGGTCTGGGGCATGCTGGAAAAGTGTGCTGTCAACTGGATGGCGGGAGTAGCCGCAGTGGTAAAGCCAGCAACAGCTACTTCCTACCTGACAGAGGCAGTAGTGAAAGAAATCATCGCTTCAGGTATTCTCCCTGAAGGAGCATTACAACTGGTATGTGGATCTGCCCGAACTATATTAGAAGGGGTCGAATCTCAGGATGTGGTAACCTTCACCGGTTCTGCTGATGTAGGAAGGCAACTGAAAGCACACCCAAGAATCATTGAGGAGGCCGTTCCCTTTAACCTGGAAGCCGACAGCTTAAACTGTGCCGTTCTTGGAGAGGATGCCGTACCTGGAACGCCTGAGTTCAAACTCTTCATCAAAGAAGTCCGGAAAGAAATGACCGTCAAATGTGGGCAAAAGTGTACGGCCATCAGAAGAGTCATAGTGCCTGAGCATTTGGTGGAAGATGTGAGAATAGCCTTAGGAAAAGAACTGGGGAGAGTAGCCATAGGCAATCCGGTAGCTGATGGGGTAAGGATGGGCGCATTGGCCAGCAAGGCCCAGGTAGAAGAGGTGAGAGAACGTGTAGGTGTACTTAGCAAAACTGCTGACATAGTCTACGGTTCACTAGATGCGATAGAGTTAATCGAAGCTGACTTTGAGAAAGGGGCCTTCCTAAGTCCAATTCTCCTGCTAGAGCAAGATCCTTTTAAGAATACAGATGTGCATGAGGTGGAAGCCTTCGGGCCAGTAAGTACCATCATGCCTTACAAAAACATGGATGAAGCCGTTACCCTGGCCCAAATGGGGAAGGGATCGCTATGTTGTTCCATTTCCACCTTTGATGATCAGATAGCCAGAGAGTTTGTGGTTGAAGCCGCTACTCACCATGGTAGGATCATGGTCTTAAACCGAGAGAATGCCAAAACCAATACGGGACATGGTTCTCCTCTACCCTACCTGGTACACGGAGGTCCCGGTAGAGCTGGTGGTGGCGAAGAAATGGGCGGCATGAGAGGGATCAAGCACTACCTACAAAGATGTGCCATACAGGGAACACCGACTACCATTTCGGCCATCACAGGCATACATCAGCCGGGTGCAAAAGTAGTGGAAGCCCCTAAGCATCCTTTCCGCTACCACTTTGAAGATATTCAGCCAGGCATGTCTGTACTCACACACAAACGCACCATCACAGACAGCGATATACAGAACTTCGCTAACCTGACCTGGGATGTGTTTTACGCTCATACAGATATCACTTCTCTCGAAGGAAGCATCTTTGAGAAACGGGCCGCCCATGGCTACTTCCTCCTTGCGGCAGCGGCAGGTCTGTTTGTGAGTCCCGCCAAAGGGCCAGTAGGCGCCAACTATGGAATAGACGAATGTAGGTTCATTCGTCCTATCTACCATGATGATACCATACAGGTGAGATTGACTTGTAAGGAGAAACAGGAAAGGGACAGCAGAGGAAAAGAGCATCCTTCAGGCGTAGTAAAATGGCTGGTGGAAATCTTTGATCAGGAAATGGAGCTGGTAGCTTTTGCCACTATCCTAACCCTGGTACAGAAGAAAGCCCCCTTCTTCGACTTTAGCATTGCCAAGGCAGAAGAACTTTTACAAGGACTAACAGAAGAAACCAAGCCAGAATGGGGCATCATGACAGCTCAGCACATGGTGGAGCATTTGGAGTTCTTTGAGCAGGCCGGCCTGAAGAAAATCCCTATGGACTTTGTCACCCCTAAAGAGAGACTGGAGAAATACACGGAAAGCCTGTACAACTACCGTAAGATGCCTAAGAACTTCCAGCAAGCCTTGCTGAAAAAAGGAGAAGTAGAAGAGCTGAGATATGGCTCTCTGGATGAAGCTAAGGAGGCCCTGATTTCCCACCTTAAAGAGGTAGAGCAAACCTTTAAGGACAACCCAGATTTCCTGTATTTCAATACCACCTTTGGTATGCTGAACTCCTATGAGTGGAAGCTGTACAATCGCAAGCATATGCAGCACCACTTCGAGCAGTTTGGGCTATTATAAGATAAATCCCCTCCATTGGTGGGGCTAGGGGTGGGTTCTGTCTATAAGGAAACCCACCTCTTCCTCCTCCCAAGAGGAGATTCTGCCCGCTAGGCCATTTCATACAAATTAAATCCACCATGTTAATGGTGAGAATATGAATCATAAAACATGGAAAACGGATACGTTAAACAGACCTTTCTCAAGGAAAGGCTACTCGAAATAGAATTCTTCCATCCCAAGCATAATTCTCTGCCGGGAGCTATTCTGGCAGAATTAGCAGGTGCCATTAAAGCTGCCGGAGAAAATCCTGAGGTGCAGGTCATCATTCTCAAAAGTGGGGGCGATCGTACCTTCTGTGCAGGTGCCAGCTTTGATGAGCTCATTACCATCAATGATTTCCCTACGGGCAAGAAATTCTTCCTCGGCTTCGCGAATGTGATCAACGCCTGTAGAACCTGCCCGAAGCTGATCATAGGAAGGGTACAAGGGAAAGCTGTAGGAGGTGGCGTAGGCGTAGCCTCGGCTGTGGACTATTGCCTGGCAACTAAGTATGCGTCCATCAAGCTAAGCGAGCTGAATGTAGGCATAGGCCCTTTCGTAGTAGGGCCTGCTGTAGAAAGAAAACTAGGCGTTTCCGCCATGAGCCAGCTAGCCATAGACGCTAATACCTTCTACTCCTCTGATTGGGCCAAGGCCAGAGGCCTATATGCAGAAGTACATGAAAGCGCGGAAGCATTGGATGAAGCTGTCATGAAATTGGCAGACTATCTCCTCTCCACAAACCCGGAAGCTCAGGCTATGCTCAAAAAGGTATTCTGGGAAGGCTGTGAAAACTGGGATGAGTTATTGGAAGCGCGAGCAGAGATGAGCGGAAAGCTGGTATTATCGGACTTTACCAAGACTGCTTTGGCGGCGTATACGAAGTGATCTTTTCTTCAAAAGCCACTAATGCACCAATTAAAAACTAATCATGCGATTAGTGCCTATTCGTGGATTCGTGGTAAACAAAAAAACTCCTCTATCATGATTTATTCCTTCAAAGGCTTCATCCCCGTTGTTCATCCTTCTGCTTTTGTGCATCCACAGGCGGCGGTGACTGGCAATGTCATCATTGGGAAGGATGTGTATATAGGTCCAGGTGCCGCAATAAGGGGAGATTGGGGAGGAATCGTCATTGAAGATGGTTGTAATGTGCAGGAGAATTGTACCATCCATATGTTTCCCGGAATTACGGTTAGGTTGGAAGAAGCCGCGCATGTGGGGCATGGTGCCATCATTCACGGTGCCAGCATAGGAAAAAATGTCCTGATAGGCATGAATGCTGTCATACTGGATGAGGTGAGAATAGAAGATGAGTGCATAGTGGGAGCCCTAAGCCTGGTCAAGAAAGGGACCTATCCTAAAAGAAGCCTCTTAGCCGGAAATCCCGCCAAAATTGTCAGGGAAGTCAGTGATGAAATGATCGCCTGGAAAACCAAGGGCACCCAGTTGTATCAAACACTTCCCAAAGACCTTCATGAACAGTTGGAAGTAGTAGAGCCTTTGAGGGAAGTCCCCAAAAACAGACCTAGTCAGGAGAAGTTGTATGAGACCTGGAATAAGATCAGGACTAAAAAAAGTTAATCTGGGTGAATAGAAACTAGCTAATGGCCTACCTAACTTGAGCATACTTTCTTGCTTTAGGTATGTAGTTCCCATTATTCACTCTTATGCAGCCCATAAAAATTCATAAGCTGGTCCTGACAGCTATGCTAGTCCTCCTTTGTAATTGTCTGCTCTCCCAACATCATGAGGAGAATTCTCACGAAAGCCATAAAGAGGGAGGAATCCATGAGATTATTACCAGCGTGATAGGCGCCTACTCATTTGCTCATGAAGAATGGACACCTGGAACGGAAGTCCATTATACCTATTGGTTTGACCATACTTTTGGAGGAGGATTCTCCTACACCGCCAAGTACGAATCAGAAGAAACACTCAGCGATATTGCCCTTCTGGGAAGCTGGAATGCGACAAGGTGGTTGACCTTAAACGTAGGCCCTAACTTCGCCCTGAAGTCTGGGGATAGAGACTTTGCTTTATTACTTTATGCGGAGGGGGAGATAAACGTGAGAGTAACGGAGTGGTTCCACTTTGGACCCATCTTCGGAACCCTGCTAGGAGAAGAGTCAGAAGGATCAGCAGGTTTCCACGTAGGGTTTGAGTTCTAGCCTTCTCCAAGCTAGTCTGGAGAAACAGTATGAGACCTGGAATAGCATAAAGGGGTAGTATCAAGTAAGAGTGAAATTTCTTGGCGGCTTTGCGACTTTTCGTGATAATCTTTACTCTACTCCTCCCCAGCACATATACTTGATGTACAGATAATCTTCTATCCCGTATTTGGAACCTTCCCTTCCCATACCACTTTCTTTCACCCCACCAAAAGGCGCTACAGGCGTGGAAATCATACCCGTATTAATCCCTACCATTCCGTACTCCAATCCTTCTGCTACACGCCAGATACGAGCGTAATCTCTACCGTAGAAATAAGAGGCTAAGCCGTATTCTGTATGATTAGCCAATTCTAACACTTCTTCTTCTGTCGAGAATTTGAAGACAGGGGCTACTGGCCCAAAGATCTCTTCCTGAAAAACCTTCATTTCTTTGGTGGCTCCCGTGAGAATAGTGGGTTCGAACAATAGAGACGGTTCCTCCCCCAGTCGATTTCCCCCAGTAAGGACCTGAGCACCCTTGCTGACAGCATCAGCTAATCTGTCCTCCACTGCTAATACAGCTCTTTCACCTATCATAGGGCCAATGGTAACTCCCTCAGTTTTTCCATTCCCCACTTTCAGTTTCTGTATGGCAGCAGCTAATTTCTCTGTGAACTCCTCATAAATCCCTTCCTGGGCAAAGATCCGGTTGGCACATACACAGGTCTGTCCAGCATTCCGGAACTTGGAGGCGATAGCCCCTTGTACAGCGGCATCTACGTCTGCGTCATCAAAGACAATGAAGGGAGCATTCCCGCCTAACTCCAGGGAGATTTTCTTCACCTGATCCGCACATTGCTTTAGGAGAATTTTCCCCACCCGAGTAGAACCCGTAAAGGAGACTTTCTTCACTAGTGGATTGTAACAAAGCTCCTCTCCTATTCCTGCCGCATCAGTCGAAGTAAGAATATTCAATACCCCTTTGGGAAAGCCAGCTTCTTCTGCCAGCTCTGCCAGCGCTAAGGCAGATAGAGGCGTAATCTCAGAAGGTTTAATCACTACCGTACAACCAGCAGCCAAAGCAGGCGCTACCTTCCTGGTAATCATGGCATTGGGGAAGTTCCAGGGAGTGATGGCGCCCACTACGCCTACCGGTTGCTTAATAACTGTGATGCGCTTATCAGGATGGTGGCCAGGAATTACATCCCCATAGGCCCTCCTGGCTTCCTCCGCGAACCATTCTACAAACGAAGCTCCATAGCGAATCTCACCCTTTGCTTCTGCTAGTGGCTTTCCCTGCTCCGTCGTCAGCAGATCTGCTAATGCATCTACATGCTCCATCTGAAGCTGGAACCACTTCTTCAGTATGGTAGCTCTTTCTCCGGCAGCGTACTTCTTCCAAACCTGAAAAGCATCATAGGCAGCCTGTATAGCCTGCTTACATTCTTCTCTTCCCAGATCTGCTACTTCAGCTATGAGAGAATGGTCGAATGGATTTCGAACTTCGAAGGTGTTGGTGGAGGAGATCCAGGCTCCGTTTATGTAGGAGTTATGATGGAGGAATTTCATTTAACTAATTTTACGGATATATAGGCTTCGTACCAGTGCTTCTACGCCTTCCGCGGGACCTTCTTTTGGCAATTGCCCCAAAAGAAGGCAAAAACGCATTGTCCCACCAATGCATCTCACAAACCCTCCCACAACCAGTGGTGGAACGGCCAACCCTCACTAATTTCAAAATTGATTATTCCCCAGAAAAAGTTCAATACAATACCGAAATATTAAGAAAATGCCAGAGCAATGAACTCTGCGACACAGGCAGGTCTGTCGGAACCTTCCAGTTCAAAGGTGATTTGCACTTTATACCTGGCCCCTCCATCACGCTCTTCGTAGTCCATGAGAGAAACTCTTCCTCTTACTTTGGAATTAACAGGTGTGGGACTGGTAAAGCGAACTTTATCAAGGCCATAATTCACGCCCATACTCACATTTTCTACTGTTAGGGCTTCGTAAGAAATCTTGGATGCCAAAGAAAGGACCAAAAACCCATGGGCAATAGGCTGCTTAAAGGGAGATTCCTTCTTGCATCTTTCTACATCTACGTGTATCCACTGATGATCTGCCGTAACCTCCGCAAAAGTATTGATATCTTCCTGAGTAATAGTGGTCCATCCGGATAGCCCCAGTTCTTTCCCTACATAAGCTCTCAGGTCAGCTATATTTGTTAAGGTTGTTTTGTATGCTTCTGTAGTAGCCATAGTATGCTGTTAAATTGGATAAGCGCCTCCGTTTGCGTGTAAAGTAATTCCACTGATAAAGCCAGCTTCCTTAGAGGCAAGAAATAGGTAAGCATAGCCCATATCTGCCGGTTCTCCTATTCTCCCTACGGGGATCATATTAATCCCTGCCTGTACCACAGCTTCAGGCATGCTTGCCGTCATTTCTGTTTTGATGAAGCCTGGCGCCACACAGTTCACGGTTATTCCATACTTCCCTTGCTCTTTACAAAGGGAGCGGGTAAAACCCTGAATGGCCGCCTTGGAAGCAGCATAGTTGGTCTGGCCAAAAGCGCCAGCCATGGCATTCACGGATGAGGCGGAAATGATTCTCCCGTAACCTGCTTCACGCATGTGTGGGAGAACAGCTTTTGTGGTTACGAACAAACTGTTTATGTTCACATCCACCACCATATCCCATTCCTTCCTACTCATCTTCATGAAGGATTTGTCCCTGATGACACCGGCATTGTTAATGAGAATATCTATTCTCCCATATTTTTGAATGACAACATCTACCGCGGCTTGAACGGCTGCTTCAGAGGTGATATCCACTTTCTGGAAGGAAATATTGGCCCCGGTGGCAGCAATCTTTTCCGCTGTTTCCTGTCCGACATCCAGTACATCCCATAAAGCGACGGCAGCTCCAGCCTGGGTAAATACTTTGCATATCCCCTCTCCTATTCCTCTGGCTCCTCCAGTAATGATGGCCACCTGGCCTGTTAAGTCAAACATTAAATTAATTTTGAGTTATGAATGAGTGAATGACTGAATTTTGAATGATTAATGATTGAATTCTGAATGTGTGAATGATTAAATTTTGAAGTAGTGGCGAAAATTTTTCGCCTTAGCTAAGTCACAAAGAGATCATTCTAGTCCCTCAGGGGAATATTCAGCATTTCTCTGGCTTCTGAGACAGTTGCTATTTCTCTTCCCATCATGTGCGCCAGTTTTACGCCCCACTCCACACACTCTCCATTAGATTTAGCCATCTCATTATTGGGGAGGTAGAAGTTATCTTCCAGTCCTACGCGGAAGTTTCCTCCCATGGTACAAGCTACCGCCGCCAACTGCCACTGCTTACGGCTAATGGCTATACATTGCCAGGAAGATCCATCTGGAACTTGCTTAATCTGGTGAATGAGATTTTCTGTAGTGGCAGGAATACCTCCCATGACTCCCATCACCAAACTGTAGGTGGCATTAGCAGGTAACAGTCCCATATCTCTGAGGGGTTCCGCGTTCCTGATATGCCCTGTATCAAAGCACTCCATCTCCGGAGCGGTACCAGCTTCATTCATCACTTTGATGACATACTGAAGCGTCTCAAAGGTATTCTCAAACAATCCACTCAGATAAAACTGCTTAGCTTTCTTAGAATAGATGGCATAGTTCATACTGCCCATATTGAAGGCAGCCACATCTGGCTTGGTAACAGGGAGGTGCTTAACACGCTCTTCTTTGGATAAGCCTATGGCTCCGGTAGAATAATTGATGATAACATCAGGGCAACGCTTTCTTACCTCTTCAGATATGGCTTCAAATACTTCTGTGCGCCAGGAGGGTCTTCCGTCATCTTCACGGGCATGTATATGCACTATACTGGCCCCGGCATCTACGGCTCTTTTAGCTTCTTCTCCTAATTCTACAGGTGTGTAAGGAATGTGAGGGCACTGTCTTCGGGTAGTAGCTGCCCCAGTCAGGGCAGCCGATAATATAAGTTTCTTCATCAATGATTACGCTTTATATCAAGCAGATTACTGTTTGTCAAACAGGATGGAATCTGACGCATTCTGCCAATCCTGCATAGCATCGCGGAAACGATCATTCATCACATTTCTTTTCACCTTTAGCGTTGGGGTAAGCATACCATTCTCCACACTCCACGGCTCATCTATCACTATGATTTTTGACACCCGCTGATAATTTGGAATGGAAGAGTTAACTGTGCTACGCGTACTTTCCAGGCTACTCACAATCTCATCTTTAGCTTTAGTAGCTGCTCCTTCTGAGAGATTCACGAGGGCCATTGGCTGAGGACAACCTAAGCCTACAATACAAATCTGTTCTATGTCCTGGTTAACACCAAATTCCCATTCAATAGGCCCTGGAACAATGAACTCACCTTTGGTGGTTTTGAACGTATCTTTCACCCTACCTGTGATATGTAGGTCTCCATCTTCATCCAGTCTTCCCTGATCACCCGTTCTTAACCAGCCCTCTTCATCTTTTACTTCTGCTGTTTTAGCGGGATCTTTATAATAACCCTCCATCACAAAAGGAGCTCTCATCATAATCTCTCCCGTATCTGGGTCTATTTTCACCTCTACTCCTGGCTGAGGTCTTCCTACAGCACCTGGCTTGGAAACATGTGGATCAAGCAATGAACACACTGCACAATTTTCCGTCATCCCATACCCATTGGATATGTAGACGCCTATCTTGGAAAACCATACTTTCAGTGCCTCGGGTAAAGGCGCAGCTCCCGACACCCATGTTCTGGCATCATTCAATCCCAGTCCAGCTCTAATTTTCTTCCTTACTATGTTATTGAGAATAGGAATCTTCAGCATCTTAT
>JBCBKZ010000118.1:0-10855 GCA_038520955.1 Bacteroidota bacterium
CTAAAGTAGAGGCTTTTTCTCGTCTATTTATGGGACTTTTGCAAAAGGAAATTAATTAGAAGCTAAGAACGCTTCAGAATAAAGGTAAGAACAGTATAGCAGGTGCTCCCTATGATTTAATCCTAACTCTTCTCTTGTAAATTGATGTAAATATAGTGCGCTTACGGCCCTCTAAGAATTGATTACCGTCCAGTTAAAGTCAAGGGAGCCCTGCTTATTTTTTACAATGGATTATAGGTGATAAAATTACCTGAAGCCACTCCATACTTTTCGCAAAACCCGCCGTTTACTTCCAACACAAATTTTGCAGGCCTGCCTGAGGGGAGAGATTCCTTGGACATAGGTTGCGCATTAGCGGCTATGCTGACTATCTCTTGATCTGAATTTATGTAGACAATATCCAGCGATATGTAGCAATTGTTCATCCAGAAGCTTTGGGGTTCTTCTCTGGGCATAATGAAGAACATTCCGGCTGTATCTGCCATACTTTTCCGGAACATCATACCATCCATAATCTCCTTACTTGTACGAGAAAACTCTATGTCAATATCTTTTATCCGGGTAACGCCATCTGCTTCCCAAATGGTCAGAGTCCCTTCCTTGGTAAATGGAGGTTCATAAGCTTCCTGAGGGGTAGTACTTTGTTGTGAGTTGGATTCTGGTGCACATGCTGCAAAGAAGATAATTACTCCCAGAAGCAGAGCCAGCCTAATTCCTTGAAGAAGTCTCATATAAATCTATTTACTTCTCTTAGTCGTTTTCTTTTTCTCTTTTATTACAGGAGGGGGAAGTTCTATAGGTCCTCTTTGCTGAGCCCTAACAATTAACCAGATGCCAAATAGAACCAGCGGTATACTGAGTAGCTGTCCCATATTCAGCGGCAAATTTGCCTCGAATGCGGACTGGTTTTCCTTGAGAAATTCTATGATAAACCGGGCGCCAAAGATTCCGGCGAAAAAGACTCCGGTTAGCATCCCTAGTTTTTTCCCTGCTTCTTTCTTCCAATAGAGGTACATAGTCAGGGCGAAAACCCCCAGGTAGGCCAATGCCTCATAAATCTGAGTAGGGTGTCTAGGAATATCATCCACCAGCTTAAACACAAATGCCCAGGGTACATCAGCTGGCTGTCCGTAAATCTCATGGTTCATGAGGTTACCGGTCCTGATAAATGCTCCTGCCAAGGGAATTACCGCACCTGCTCGGTCAGTAATCCATAAGAAAGGTCTCTTGGAAACTGTTTTAGAGTAAATCCATAAGCCCGTCAATATTCCTATCACGGCTCCATGACTGGCTAAGCCTCCCCGCCAAATCATCAGGATCTCATCCGTGTGTTGTGAGTAGTAGTCCCAATCATAGAAGAATACATGCCCTAGACGTGCGCCTATCACTGTGCCCAGGAAAATCCAAATGAAGGCACTTTCCAACCAGGTTTCGGGAACTCCTTCTTTTTTGAACATCCTTTTGCCTATTTCCAGGCAAACGAGAAAACCCAGCGCGAACAATAGTCCATACCATCTAAGTCTGATGGGCCCTATCTTAAAATCCCCTATTTCCAGGGGTTTGTTCATTTGGAAAATTTCAGGATCTACATTCCAATCTATGCTGAGGAGGAGTTCGAGCATGCTGTCTAAATTTGGAACAAATGTAGTCAATAAAATGGAACCCCCTAATCCCACAAATTATTATCTTCGCAGAATTCTAGCGTAAATCACCCCATAAACTTTATTCCTATTGGCAACTATCCGAATAGGCATTATCAACGTTTCTGACAGAGCTTCCGCAGGTATTTATGAAGATATACCGGGAAAAGCCATCGTCTCTACCCTGAATGAGTACCTGACTAGTGAGTGGGAAAATTCATATGCGGTCATCCCTGACGAGCAGGACCTTATAGCTGAAACCATGATCAAGATGGCAGATAAGGAAAACTGCTGCCTGATCGTCACTTCCGGCGGGACAGGACCCGCACACAGAGATGTCACACCTGAGGCTACAGAGGCCGTATGTCAGAAAATGATGCCGGGCTTCGGAGAGCTTATGCGGCAGGAGAGTTTAAAGTATGTGCCTACTGCCATACTCTCACGACAAACTGCCGGGATACGCAATAGTACATTGATAGTGAATCTCCCCGGTAAACCTAAAGCCATAAGAGAATGCTTAGATGCTGTCTTTCCTGCCATTCCCTACTGTATTGATCTCATAGGAGGACCATACCTGGAACACAACCCTGAGGTGATCCACGTTTTCAGGCCTAAAAGCTCATAGTCGAATATTCTAAAAATTTTGGATATTTTTGCCCCCGACAACTGTAGGTGTACACAACTTTTGTCAGATTAGAAGAGTTTAGCATAATAGTAAGATCCTTCATTTTATAAGAATCAAAATTTGGAAGCTTCAACTTCAAAACTGGAACAATTCCCCGTCCACTTGTTCAACTCCTATACCAGGAAAAAAGAACTATTTACCCCCATCAACCCCGGAAGAGTAGGAATGTACGTCTGTGGGCCTACTGTTTATGGTGATCCCCACCTGGGACATGCAAGATCAGCTATCACCTTTGATGTCGTTTTCAGATATCTCCAATTCCTTGGGCTTAAGGTAAGGTATGTGAGAAATATCACAGATGTAGGACACCTGGAAGATGAGGTAGCAGAAGCAGGAGAGGATAAAATCCTCAAAAAGGCCCGGCTAGAGCAGGTGGAGCCCATGGAAGTGGTTCAAACCTATACGAATAGCTATCATACCTCAATGGACGAGCTAAACGTACTAAGGCCTAGCATAGAGCCCAGAGCCTCTGGACATATCACAGAGCAAATAGCTTTTATAGAAAAGATCTTTGAACATGGACTAGCCTATGAAGTCAATGGCTCTGTTTACTTTGATCTTGAGAAATACAGGAAGGTCCAAAACTATGGCCAACTTTCAGGTAAGGTACTTGATGATCTAATTTCGGGCTCTAGAGAGACTATGGGATTGGATGAAAAGAGGAGTCCATTAGACTTTGCCTTATGGAAAAATGCTAAGCCGAGCCATATTATGCGTTGGCCATCCCCTTGGGGAGAAGGTTTTCCCGGCTGGCATATTGAGTGTACTGCCATGAGCACCAAGTACCTGGGAGACCTGTTTGATATACATGGTGGTGGGATGGATTTACAGTTTCCTCACCATGAATGTGAAATAGCTCAGGCCACTGCCGCCTTCAATGATGATCCTGAAACTCCAGCTGAAGGACCATTCTTATGTAATTACTGGGTTCATAATAATATGGTGACCCTGGACAAGGTCAAAATGGCCAAGTCTAAAGGGAACTTTATAACTCTAGCAGATCTCTTCGCTGGAAATCATGAGCTTCTGGAACAGGCTTACAGTCCTATGACCGTTCGCTTCTTCATTCTGCAGGCACATTACGGAAGTGTAGTAGATTTCTCTAATAAGGGACTTCAAGCTGCGGAAAAAGCCTACAAAAGGCTGATGCAGGCCATGGAATTACTGGGAAGTATTTCTCATGATGGTTCTACCAATCCGGATGAAGCTACAGAGAAGATGGTAAAGGAGCAGATAGATGCTTGTTATGCCTCCATGAGTGATGATTTCAATACAGCTACTACCTTAGCTGCCCTATTCAAAATGGCAGAATTCATCAATAAATTCTACCATAAGCAATTGGCCATAGACCTGATCTCTAGTGCTACTTTTGATGAGATGGTCTACACCTTCACTAGCTTTATTACGGAAGTTCTGGGGCTGAAAGCCGAAGCACAGGGGAATGATGGTAGAGTGTCCGACCTGGTGGGTTTACTCATTGAACTAAGAAAAACTGCCAGAGAAAATAAAGATTATGCCACCTCTGATCAGATCAGAGATCAGCTAAGTGCTATGGGCATTCAGCTAAAAGATGAGAAAAGTGGTGAAACCTCTTTTAGTCTGGCCTAAGTAGGTGAACCTATATGCGTGATATCACCATAGCGATAGATGGATATTCAGCCTGTGGTAAAAGCTCCACAGCCAAAGCGGTAGCCCGGGAACTGGGCTACCGCTATATAGATTCAGGCGCTATGTATCGCGCTGTTACGCTTTATTTTCAGCTCTACAACATCCCCTTTGAGGAGATGAATGATCAGCTTCTTGCCTCCCTTGAGAATCTGAAAGTTGATTTCCAAATCAATCCAGAAACCAACAAAAGTGAGGTCTACCTGAATGACAAGCCCGTAGAGCATCTGATCCGAATGCCGGAAGTTTCTGCTCAAGTAAGTCTGGCTGCCAAGCACAAGCCTGTGAGAGTGGCCATGGTAGCTGCACAACGCAAAATGGGGGCTGAAAAACGCATAGTCATGGACGGCCGCGATATAGGCACCGTGGTTTTCCCGGATGCAGAATTAAAAGTCTTCATGACTGCTGATATGGATGTACGTGCTAAAAGAAGACAACAAGAGCTGCAGGAAAAAGGTGTAGAACAGAGCCTGGAAGACATCAAACACAATCTGTCAGAAAGAGATCGCATAGACACCACCAGAGAAGAGAGCCCGCTAAGACAGGCCGAAGATGCCCTGGTACTGGATACCAGCGACATAGATTTTCGGGAACAGGTAGCTCAGGTCATTGCATGGGCCAGGGAAAGAATACGTGAGAAGGCCTCTAAGTAACTCTTCTGCCCTGGTCTTTCCACTTACCATTTCATTCATTCCACTTACTGAGTGCTAACCCACCCTTGCTGCCGATAATAGGATAGTGGCCCTTATTAGCTGTTACCTCCTCTACTTTTCTTCCCATAAACAGGCAAACAGTACGAAAATCTGAATGCCGTATGAGAATGTTCAAATTCATCTTCCGCTTATTTATAAGCTACCAAATAAGCCCTGTTCAGGAGATAGCCTTGAATGATTATCTCATTCCGTTGCTAGATACAATTCTACCATGGATACACTACCTTATCTGACCAAACCTCCTAAGCAGCAGAAAAGAAAGAAGTCCAAGTAATCTCTAAGAAAACCATGAGTATTTCTCTAGAAGAATAATTTTCACGTAGGTAACTCGTATTCTGTCCCCCTTCACCTAAGTGTAGGGGACTTTTTCGTACAAAAAAATAACCTGCTCATACAATTGCATGAACAGGTTGCTTACGACTCTCTATATGTGAGTGCTATCTATGTCTTGACAACTTTTCTTTCCGCTTTATCAGCTGCTTTTTGAGCTGTTGATACACTGAGTTTAATGCGGTCTCAAACCTTGGAGACTCAGCCTGTGAGAATAGTACAGGCCCGGGGAGATACAGTGCTACTTCCGCTACCTTGTTCGCCTTAGGATTGGTGTCATCAATTTTCAGATACACCTCGGCGTGTTGGAGCTTGTCAGAGTAATGTTCCAGTTTGCTGAGCTTGGATTGTACAAACTGTTTGAGGTCTTCTCTGGCGTGGAAGTGAAGGGATTGAATTTGTACTTTCATAATTATTACCTTTTTAGAATATAGGTAATTTGAGGCAATTTTTCAAGCCCTCAGATGCCTTTCGGCAGCTCGAAATATGAGTTAACTCAACCCAAATAGAGATGTAAGTTCCCCCAGAAGAGGAACAAATTCTCATCACAAAAAAGCTATCTCATTGATTAGGAGCACTTAAGTACTCTGAAGATCATATCCACCAAGTAGTCTAATATTTCCTCATCATCTCCTCTTGAAATTTCTGTCAAAGAAGGAAGATGAAGAGAGAAAAACTTCTGATGATGCGCACTTTCTACTGCTGTAGAGATTAAGGCAGTAGGATACGGATAGTCAGGATTGATTTGCTTGGCTATGTTCGCAATGTTTCTGCAAACACGCTTATAGCTAAGGAAGGCGCCTTCGCTATTAATTTCATCCACTTCTTTACTCAGGTAAGCCTTAGGAGACTCACTCACCACAATCCTATGGAGAGCTTCCTTGTCTATGTGAATGAAATCAGAAAAATCATGGGGTCTGGTAACGATCTTAAAGGCTATTCTCAACCTTTCTTTAAGGTCAAAAATATTGTTAGTACTGAACATCAGTTGATAGTCCAGCCAGTTCCAGTACCAGGAGACAAGATAGATAAGCAGCTTATGCTTATTCTCAAAGTATCTGTAAATAGAGGCCTCAGTAGAGTTTATTTCCGCCGCCAATTTCTTGAAGGTAAAATGCTCGAAACCCAGCTCGTCAATTAGCTTGATTCCATGCTCTACTATCCCCCTGCCAAGTTTGCTACTCTCAGGGTCCTTTAAATACAGCTTTTCGTTAATTCTGATTTGTATCACGGCAATAGATGTCTAGATACGGTTTAACCATATAATCAAAAAGTTACCTGAAAGGTTGGCTAGTTGTGAGAATTTCTTTGAGAATTCCCCCCGCTTCTTTGATTTCCGCCTCTATGGGAATTTCCACCTTGTCCACCGGAGTGGTTTCTGTTTCTATTCCCGGATCTTCCCCTATTATACCTTTTTTTATTGTTTTTTCGGTAATTCCCTTTTCCATTTCCTCTTCTTCTTGGATCTTCCGAAGAATAATATGGCGTGTCCCCTAATTCCTCAGGCACCTTTTTGATGGGTACGGAACGCTGAATCAGTCTCTCTATTGACCTCATTCTACGTTGGTCCTTGGGGCTAATGAAAGTAATGGCTTCTCCTGTAGTATTGGCTCTGGCCGTTCTTCCTACCCTGTGCACGTAGTCCTCCGCATCCATGGGTACATCATAGTTCAGCACATGGCTCAGGTTGTCTATGTCTATTCCTCTGGAAAGAACATCTGTTCCCACCAGTATTCTAAACTCCCTGTTCTTAAACCTCCTCAGCGTAGACTCTCTATCCGTTTGCTCCTTATCAGAGTGAATGTAATCCACCTTAAATTTCCTCTTCCTGAGGGTACGGTTAATATTATCAACACTGGCTTTGCTGGACGCAAAGATGATCATACTTTCCACCTCCTTCTCATTCAGCAAACTTTCCAGTAGCGGAATCTTTTGCTCATCATATACACTATAAGCAGTCTGATCAATTCCTTCAGCCGGCGTAGAGAGATTTAACATTACCTCTTCAGGATCTTTCATGACCTCCTTGGCCATCTGCTTTATCTTTCTGGGCATGGTAGCAGAGAACATGATGGTTTGTCTACTGTCAGGCGTTTCTTTGAGAATACCAGTGATATCCTCATAAAAGCCCATGTCCATCATCTTATCTGCTTCGTCCAGTATGACAACCTCCAGTTCTGAGAAGTCTACTATTCCGAGAGAAATATACATCTTTAGCCTTCCTGGGGTGGCAATGATAATGTCTGCCCCATTCTGAAGGGACTTCTTCTGTGTCTCCCAGTCGTCCTTACTGGCACCTCCGTAAACAGCTATTGAGGAGACACCGCTGAAGTATCCTAAGGCGTCTACATTCTGGTCTATTTGTTTGGCTAGTTCCCTTGTAGGAGCTATAATCAGGGCTTTAGACTTGGTTTCTTCGCTACCAGATAATTTACTGATAAGAGGGATCAGGAAAGCCGCGGTCTTTCCAGTACCTGTTTGGGCACAGGCTATAAGGTCTTTTCCTTCCAGAATCAAAGGAATGGTTTGGCTTTGGATCCAGGTAGCTTCATCATATCCAAGAGAAGATATTGACTGTAGCAAGTCAGGATCTAGCGGTAATTCTTCAAACTTCAAATTGATTGGGATTTTGGTTTTAGTTCTATTTCAGCGTCTAAGTGATGAGGTAGTCAGGCCACAAATTAATAAAATCCTGCTTTAAATTTTCTCCGACTTCATTTCCTATCCTTCACAACACTTTTTTAGGGGCAGGAAATTATAAAATCTTCGTGATTTCCGGCCGTAGGCTTTTTGTACAACGAAGAAAAACTAATTTTGTGTTAGCCCTAAACTGAAATGCCTAAAGATGAATAAATTCTTTTCTTTCCTTTTCCTCATATTGCTTACGACTAGCCTATGTGCACAGCAAGAGGTGGAAGATAGTCTAACCACTGAAATTCCTGATACGATCCAGCTACATCTGGATACTAGTGTAGTCAATTTACGAACCCCAAGACAGGCCATTAGGTCTCATCTCCTCTATCTTCAGGAAGATAGCTATCAGCCAGAACTTTCTGCCAAAGCCCTAAATCCCAATAAACTCAATGGGGGACAGTATACCCAGGAAGAGCTTATTGCCCTGTCCATCAAACTCAAGCAGATCTATGATGGGAGTGGCTTTTACATAGACCTGGAAGAAATTCCTGACCAGGCAGATTTTACGGATTCCACCAGACTGGACAATGTCTACTATCCCGCCAGTGGAGAATTTCCTGATATCTACTTGAGAAAAGCTGGAGGGAGATGGATGTACGCCAGAAGAACTGTTGGGAAGATTCCTTCTATCCATAGTAAAATTTTCCCTTTCGGGACTGACTTTCTGGTGAAACTGACGCCCGTTATCGGGCAGAAGAAGATCCTGGGTTTAAGGGTCTGGCAGTATTTAGGCATCCTTTTATTAATAGGAGCGAGTTTCCTGCTCTTCCGGATCTTTTCCTATCTCTCCAATATCCTGATCAAAAGAGTGGTTCCTTATGTGGCTCAAAGAACTGTACTCGAGACTGAGCAGATAGCCCCGGTTGCCCGACCCTTGAGTTGGTTTCTGGTGTTCGCCATAGCTTCTCTCTTTGTTCCTGCCTTACAGCTTCCAGTACAACTTAACACCTATGTAACGGCCTTTTTCAAGATCATAGTCCCTGTATTTGGAGTTCTCATTCTCCTGAGAATCATAGACCTGGTAGCAGGGGTAAGTGGCAATCTGGCTTCCCGCACTGCCACTACCATGGATGATCAGTTGATCCCACTTCTTAGAAAGATTGCCAAGCTGGTGGTTGGCGGCCTTGGGTTCATCTTCATACTGGATAATCTGGATGTGAATGTAACGGCCCTATTGGCCGGGGTTTCTATAGGCGGATTGGCTCTCGCATTGGCTGCTCAGGACACGGTAAAGAACCTCATAGGCTCACTGACCATATTCGTGGATCAACCCTTTAAGGTGGGAGACTTCATTGTTACTTCTGCCGCTACGGGTAGCGTACTGGAAGTAGGCGCCAGGTCTACCCGTATCAGAGCCCTGGACGGAGCCCTGATCTCTGTCCCTAATGGAGAATTAGCCAACCTCAGTGTAACCAACCACGCCATACGTACCTACAGACGGTACTCCACTACCCTGGGGGTTACTTATGATACTACCCCTGACCAAATGGAAACCTTTGTGAATGGGGTTAGGGATATCACTAACAATCACCCTAAAACCCAGGAGGACAGTGCTACTGTCTATTTCCATGAGATGGGAGATTCTTCCTTGAATATCTTCTTCGCAGCTATGTTTGATGTGACAGATTATGGAGAATGGCTGGCCGCCCGCCAGGACATCTTTTTGGACATTATGCGACTAGCTGAGAAAATGGGTATTGGGTTTGCTTTCCCATCTACCTCTGTCTACGTAGAGTCATTGCCTGAAGGGTTCATATCAAAAGGAGGAGGAAAATAGTGAGCGAAGAAAACATACAGCCAAAGGTTACTAAGGACGGTTCTCACACCCTCTATACAAGTACCTATGATGAGCACTATCACTCCATCCATGGGGCTTTACAGGAGTCTCTGCATGTATTCATAGAAAGTGGCTTAAAGGCTTGTAAGACCTCCTCAGAGGAGATAAGAATCTTTGAGATGGGTCTGGGTACCGGGCTGAACGCGCTACTGACCAGCCTGGAAGAAACTACCAAGCCCATTCATTATGTAGCTGTAGAAGCCATTCCTTTGAGTTGGGAGCAGGTAGAAGAGTTAAACTATCCTACTGAAATAGGGCAGGAACTAGCGGTAAACTATCACCAGAAGATTCATCAATCCCCCTGGGGTGAAGATGTTCAGCTTCATCCACTTTTCACCCTGAGAAAGCTTGAGGGTAAGCTGGAAGAGATAGACTTTCCTGAGGAGTATTTTGATGTATTCTACTTTGATGCCTTTGCACCGGATACCCAGCCTGAGTTATGGACTGAAGAGATTTTCAGAAGACTCTATTCCTGGGCCAAAGAGGGAGCAGTTTGGGTAACCTATTCTGCCAAGGGGCAGGTTAGGCGAAATCTCATAGCTGCAGGTTGGGAAGTAGAGAAGATCCCTGGTCCTCCGGGGAAACGTGAAATGCTAAGAGCCAGAAAAATAAAATAGCATCAAGGAAACTTTGCACTCTTTATTCACTTTGAGGCAATTATCTCCAGCTTTAGCCTGTCTTTCTTCAGTAGAAATCACCTTTCGCCTATTTACATGAAGAAAGAAAGACTTTATTACCTAGACTGGTTACGCCTAAGTGCATTTGGTTTATTGATTCTTTTCCACTGTCTCCGGTTTTTCGACTTTTTCCCATGGCACGTAAAAAATGAAGAGCAAAGTGAGTTCTTAACTCAAATTTTCCTATTCACTACCAGTTGGAGAATGCCTCTCATATTCTTTGTATCGGGTGCTGGGACATATTTTGCCATGAAATCCCGGAAGGAAGCTTTTATGAAAGACCGGTATAAGCGTCTCATTATTCCTTTCATCTTTGGAGTCCTCCTCCTTATTCCCCCTCAAAAATACTTTGAATACCTATTTTACGGCGGGGAGCTTATGTCCTATGGATCTTTTCTGACTATCTATCCTTCCAGACTACTGGAATCACTTGGAACCTTTAACCTAGGCTGGATTGGACTAATGGGGTATCATATCTGGTACCTCCCTTATCTGTTTGTACAAACCCTTATCATGCTCCCTATCTTTAAGTATTTCCAAAAGCGTGAGTCTTCTTTGCAGTTTTCTCAAACAGGATTATGGGCTCTTTTTCCTATTATCGTGATCATCAATAT
>JBCBKZ010000119.1:0-10849 GCA_038520955.1 Bacteroidota bacterium
AAAAAGGATGAGAAGAAAGTAGAAATCCAACTGGCTGGACTGGAATCCAGAGTGGAGATTCTCCCTATCAAGGCAGGGAACATAGGAAAACTCATTGCGCTAAAAGGGAAACTGGTTTACCAACGCTATCCGAATACAGGATCGGGTCAAAGATCAGCCTCTCTTAAACTATACGACTTTGATAAGAAGGAGGAGAAGGAAATCATGGGCAATGTGAGTCGCTTTGAGCTGACGCCAGAAGCCAAGACTCTATTGGTAGCTAGTGGTCGGAAATACGGAATTATCAAGGCTGAGCCCGGACAGAAACTAGAGAAAACAGTTCCTATGGATGGGCTGGTGATGAACCTGGTCCCCAGAGAAGAGTGGAAACAAATATTCAAGGATACCTGGAGAAGACATAGAGACTTTTTCTATGATCCTGCTATGCATGGATTGGATTGGGAGGCTGTAGGAAAACAGTATGAAGACCTTTTGGCTGATGCAAGGACCAGATGGGATGTAAGCTTCCTCCAATCGAATCTGGTCTCAGAGCTAAGTGCGGGACATACCTACACCTTTGGAGGGGATAATGAGAACATACGGTTTAAGTCTAATGGCTTTCTGGGGATAGACTGGGACCTGAATGAGAAAGGCTATAAGATTAAGAGAATTGTAAAACCTGCTCCATGGGATACAGAGATACGTTCTTCTCTTGATAGATCCGGTCTGGATGTGGCGGAAGGGAATTACCTTCATTCTGTCAATGGCATCTCAATAGATCCTGCAAGAGCACCTTATGCGGCCTTTGAAAATCTCTCAGGGAAGGTAGTTTCCTTGCAAATCAGCAAAGACGGTAATCCTGCCAACAGTAAGCGACACATCATTAAGTGTCTGACGCAAGGGGAAGAAACGCAGCTTAGGTATTTGGAATGGATAGAGAATAACCGAAAGAAGGTAGAAGAACTTTCTGATGGGAAACTAGGCTATGTGTATATGTCTAATACCTCAGGTAGGGGACAGTTAGAACTGGTGAAGATGTATTATGGCCAGCTGGAGAAAGAAGGGTTCATCATAGACGAGCGTTTCAACGGCGGTGGGCAGTTAGCAGATAGATTCCTGGAGTTGCTGACCAGACCGGTAGTGTATAACCTGCACTGGAGACATGGGAAAGACCATACCTGGCCCATCAAAACCAATACAGGACCTATGGCCATGCTCATTAATGGGCAAGCGGGATCAGGTGGAGATGGTCTCCCCTGGGCTTTTCAAGAATTGAAAGCAGGCCCCATTATTGGAGAAAGAACCTTGGGAATTCTGGTAGGACCTGCCACGGGTCATAGCTTGATAGATGGTGGTGGAATTACGGTTCCTGGCGCCAGACTGTATGACAATGACGGACACTGGTTCTGGGAAGGAGAAGGTGTAGCACCGGATATAGAAGTATGGGATGACCCTAATCAGCTGGTAAAAGGAGTAGATCCTCAACTTGAGAGAGCTGTAAAAGAGGTTCTGGACCTGCTGGAAACGCAAAAGCTGGAAATGACGCCTGCACCAGCTTCGGAGATCAGAACGGCTGAAGGCTTAGGTGGGAAATAAGCCATAAGTCTGATCAAATGGTAAAAAGAAACCCGGAAGAGATCATTAAGCTCTTCCGGGTTTTGCATATAGTTGAATCTTATAGGGATGATTCCTAATTCGCTTCATGAGAGCAGTAGGGCTACCCTCTTTTAATATTGCGAGTATGCTCTAAGCATATCATCATTACTGGCTACCAGTAATACTTTTTCTCCCTTTACTTCTATCCATCTGAGTTTTCTCACATCATAAGGAAGAAATAGCCCTGAGTTGATAGCAGGTACATCTTGGAATGCATCATCTTTTTGAAGAAGGAGATTTCCTATTCCGGCATCATTTCTTTGGGTTTCTATTTCTGCATGGAAATGATTGCCTGCCATGAGAATGTCCAGTTGATTATCAGCATTGAAATCTCCTGTGAGAAAGTCCTGAACTACAGATACCTGAGCTATTCTGGGGAATGGGTGAAAGACGAACTTCTCTCCTGTATTTTCAAAGTAGCCTGATTGAAAGTTGGTCGCTTCATACTGAAGAGACTGTTCCAGTGGTGATTCTCCGTAGATGTCGAAGATATTGGCCTTGGCAAACTCATCATAGGTGGAGAATTTATCTGATAATTCTGGGACCTGTTCAGAGGAACATGACTTACCCCTCAACGGATACAGCTCATTCTCACTGTAATATCCCAATACGATGTCTTTGGACCCATTCTCATCAAAATCATCATAAAAGAGTTTAAAAGGCTCCTCTGGGGTAGCCTTGTACTTATAATTAAGGCCCAGGTTACCTGCGAGAATGTCCTGATCGCCATCCTGGTCTATATCCACTACTTCTATGCTATGCCACCAGCCCGTGTGCTTAGTAGGGAGTTTGTTACTTAGATTGACAAATTGCTCTCCTTCATTAGAAAGAATGGTAATATCCATCCATTCTCCTGCAAGGATGAGATCTGGTTTTCCATCATTATCTATGTCTTTCCATTCTGCATCAGTTACCAAGCCTATGTTTTCTAGCATGGGCGCCATAGCACTGCTTACGTCTTCAAAGCCACCTTTGCCGTCATTTAGCAGAATGGTACTTTGGGCGGGTTCAGGATAAGCTCCTGGAATGATTCTTCCACCAACGAATAAATCCTGGTCTCCATCATTATCTATATCCGTGGCCTTCACGCAGGACCCACTAATAGTGAGGTTCGGAACAGCATAGTCGGACTTGAAAAATTGGCCATTACCCAGATTTACATACAGCCTGTCTTTATAATATTTACTTCCAGTCTCAAACTCATATCCTCCGCTTACTACATACAGGTCCAGGTCCTCATCTCCATCCGCATCAAAGAAGATAGCATCCATATCCTCTGAAAATATGTCGGCTTGGAAGGCTGGAACAGCCACAGGCTCAAAAGTGTGGCTTTCAGACTGTAAGTATAGCTTGCCGGGTTTTCCTACGGCTCCTCCCAGGTAGACATCTTCCCTTCCATCTCCATTAACGTCTCCTACTGCTAAGGCAGGTCCGTTTTGAGAATATTTATGAGGTAATAGCACCTGCTTTTGGTAATCATCATAGAGGTTTTCTTCATGCCTGATTTCTATGCCCAGCTCAGTAGTGATCTCACGGAACATGCTTTCCTCTTGTGAAGCAGTGAGCGCTTTAGCAGCTTTCTGATAGTCCACGTTGATCATCTGGTCCACTTCCGGCTTCTTTAGTAGCAGTCTTTTCCCATCTGGCCAAACGATGACCATAGAATCTACTTCCGTAGTTTGACCCAATCCAAAGTGGAATATCTGCTCACTACTGGAATAGATCCCCCTGACATTGGTCAATTCCTGCATTTGCTGGTCTCCATCTGTGTATAGGTAGGCCCGCGTATTGAAGATGGGTAGGGGAGAAGTAGGCTTGATTCTTAGGTAGTGATTATTATTTGAGGAGGCGTTATTCTGTAGGACATAAGCCTCTGCATTGATGTTACTTACCACCAGGTCCAGGTCTCCATCCAGGTCAAAGTCTGCATAGGCAGCTCCCTGAGAAAAGGCTTCCTGATTCAGCCCCCAATCCTCACTCACTTTATCAAACTGAAGATTTCCAGTATTTCTGTAGGCATAGTTAGGAAGAGGTACAGAAGGGAGTAGTTTTAAGGCTTCTTCAAGATCCAGTATGTCCCATATACTTACATCTCCTGCGTCTGGATTTTTTGCGACAAATTCATCTACCACTTTTTGCACATACTTGGGGAAGGATTTGGCGGCATCAGAATTGCGGATGTCTCTCAGTAGGCCATTGGTTATATAGACATCCTGCCAGCTATCATTATCCAAGTCTGCCAGAAGGATACTCCAGCTCCAGTCCGTATTAGACATCCCCGTGAGCTGACCTACCTCACTAAAGATGGGGAGTTTCCCATCTACAATTCCCTGATTAAGGTGGAGGGCGTTAAACATGTACTGGTAGTGGCCCCCATTATCTACTACATCCCAGAAAGCCTGGGGATCCATCCCACTCATATTAGCTTTCAGTCGGTAATTGTCTTCCGCTACCATATCCAGTACCATAAGATCCATCCAACCATTATGGTCCAGATCTGCGGCATCTACCCCCATGCTGTAGAAGGAAATATGGCGCATGGAAGCATCAATGACATTTGAGAAAGTGCCATCTCGCTGATTTAAGTAAAGTTTATCTGCTTCATCGTAGTCATTGGCGATGAAGATGTCTGGCCAGCCGTCATTGTTGTAGTCTATGACACTCAAGCTGTTCCCAAATCCAGGTTCCTGTATACCTGAAGCTTTAGAAACATCTGAGAATAGTCCATTATTTTGTTCAAATAACCGGGGCCTATAAATCTCTTTTTTGAGATTCTCCCCGTACATATCAGAATAGTTTCCGGGATTGGGCGGTTGGTTGAGTAAGAGTAGATCCAGGTCTCCATCTCTGTCATAATCCAGAAAGGAAGCGTGTCTGGTTCTGCCCTGATCTGCGATTCCTAATTGTTCAGCAGATTCTACAAACTGGGGAATACCATTTTCATCTACCCCTTGATTAAGGTAGAGGAGGTTAGTTCTTAAGTCCGGCTTATCATCAAACAACTCTCTGGTAAGGTAAATATCTTCTCTTCCATCCAGGTTTACATCGGCTACGATAACTCCTGTGGACCATCCGCCATTGTCAGAAAAACCACAGTCTCCACTAATATCTTTAAAGGTGAGATCACCCTGATTGAGGTAGATTTTATCAGCTACCTGATTTCCGGCAAATACCACATCAGGTAAACCATCCTGATTAAAATCTCCAATTCCTACTCCGGCGCCTCCATAAAAGTTAGAGTAGATGAGAATGTTATGAGAAGGCACATCCTCAATCTTATTATTGAAATCTATCCCGCTTTCTTCCGGACTTAACAGTTTGAACAGGGGTTCCTGCCCTAATGCATTTGGGCCGGAGATCAGGAATCCTGCCAATAGAATGGTTAAGATGAAAGTGATGTGTGGATTTCTCTGCATAGCTCAGTCCTTCGTTCGTCAAAAAGTGAGGGAGTAGGGGGTTACTCTGCTCCCTGCATATCAATAGTTACTTCCCATTTACCTGCCTGATTGATGCCAAACTCAAAGGTGCCATCAATATAATCTCCCCCTCCGCTTCCGCCTGCATCTCTGGTTACAAGGGCTGAAAAAGATATTTCTCCCTGGAAGGGAAACTCATAGACTTTGACTACTTGTGAGAAATCATTTTCACTCAGAAGGACTCCCCATCCACCCTGGATATTTAATCCTCTGGCTTTAGTAGGTTTTCCTAAACGCGTGTATTTGAACTCTATTTCATTAGGGGCTTTCTCCAGTCTTTTGAAGACAATTCTATTTACGGAGACACTTTTGTTGATCACCTTGGTGGGAGATTTTTCCGTGCCTATGTATTCATCTTCTATCCAATAACCCACGAGAGGAGGGGTTCCATCACTATGAGTCAGGGTCCCTTTTCCATCCATTAAGCCCTTCTCGAACTCACCTTTGAAAACGTCTCCATTGGCCCATGTGTAGGTACCTTCACCATGTGGTAATCCTTTTTTGAATTCGCCTGTGTAGGAGTCAGTTCCTGTGGAGGTTCCTTCACCATTAGCTAAGCCTTTTTTACAATCTCCTTCATAAGTTCCGCTAATAGAAGCGCTGAGCACTTTACAATCAGCTGTAGTGGGAATATCTACCGTAGGTTGCCAGATCAGGCTGAACCAAAGTAGGAAGGTGGTTAATTTCATATTCAGGGGTTAGTATGATTAAAGCCAGGTTAATATGATAAGATTAAGATAAAAAAAGGGAGGCAGGTTATCAACCTGCCCCCGAACTATGAGAATAACTAATTTTATTGTACGTCCCACCAAACTCTTCCGGTGAGATCATCTGTTCCACCAAACTGACGGTTTACGGCCTCATTATAGTTGTCAGGATTAATTCCTGCTTCCCCAGGAGGATAGTAAAGACGTCTTGGAATGGTTCCACCTGTAGTTCCTATTGGGTGATCAACAGGGGTAAGAACCGGGAATCCTGTTCTTCTCCAGTTAGACCATGCTTCCATAGCGTTCAGGGCAAACTGAACCCACATTTCTGTAGAGATCTGCTCCATTTGCTCGTCAAAGGAACCTGCTGCAAGCGGGTTATCTCTCACAAAAGCAGCTATCTGATCATCCGCGATGGCAGCATTAGGATACAGGTTCATATGCCCCATAGCAGCCGTCAATCCATTTGCATAATGCTCCTCTGCAGTCAAAGGTGCTCCCCATCCTCTTAGGGCTGCTTCCGCGAGTAAATACTCAACCTCAGCATACGTCATGTGGAGGAAAGGCGCTGATGGACTTTTGATGGTGTTACGGTTATGACGTACAAACTCACCATATACTTCTGTTTCTGGAGAGTTAGCGTCTGTTCCATTAGGAAGACCTTTCCAGGTAGTGATATCTGTTAGTTCAGCTCCTGCATCATCATAGGTCATTCCCCAGATAGCTAATCTTGGGTCATTTCTCGGGCGTAGGTAATCAACGAAATCATCTGACCATCTCCAGTTATCATCGGCGTTCATTACGTCAGAGTTTCCATTGGTTTCCAGGTCAGTATGCTGAATGAAAACTACGTCATCATTGCTTTGCATAACACCGCCAGCAATGGCTTTTCTTACCTGCTCCTCGGCTAATCCAGGATTAACTTTGGTCAGCCTCATTCCTATACGTAGGCGTAGAGAGTTGGCCCATCTTTGCCATTTGGTGATGTCATTTCCTAGGAAAACATCTCCTTCAAGGGCTCTGGCAGACTCATTAAACCCAGCCGTAGCTGCATCTAACTCTGCAAAGAAGTCATTATATAGAGACTCCTGCGTATCATATTTAGGGAAGAAAACTCCCTCAATGAACCCAACACCTGCCTCTGTATATGGTACGTCTCCATAAAGGTCAGTTAAACGCTGAAAGATATACACTTTCAGAATTCGCGCTGCTGAATTGAAGTTAGCAAGATTTGGGTCTTCAGCTGTCCTGTTTATGAGGTCAGTAACATTCTTAATTTCTCTAGGATAAGTAGAGTTCCACCAGGCTTCAGAATAGGAATCTATTCTGTTATACTTATCACCTGCCCAGTAAGAGCAGTTACAAGCAGCTTGCTGAATGATGGTTGAAGAATAGATGAACTGAGTTCTCCAATACTCAAATCTGTTTACCGACATGGTAACCATTACACGAGTCATTTGGAAAGCTGGGTCAAGATCAGCTGCCTGGGTAGGATTGACGTTAATGTCATCAAAACTCTCATCACAGGCGGTAGAACTAAAGGCCAGTAAAACGGCCAATAGAAGATATTTACATTGTTTTATATAGTTCATTTTACTTTCTGTTTTAACACCTAAGGGTGATGACTAGAATTTAACATTTAGGTTTACACCAAAGCTTCTGGTAGTTGGGAAAGAAGAGTACTCCAGTCCCTGTGCATTCGTGCTGTTATAGTTAGATTCTGGATCTACGTTAGGTACATCACTTGAGATGATCCATAGGTTACGACCTACTACAGACAAGGTAAGCCCTTGAATAGGAGTAGCGTCAAACAGTCTCTGTGGGAACCTGTAGGTTAAGGTAGCCTGACGAAGTTTTACAAAGTCTGCGTCATAGATAAACTCTTCAGCTATCTGATTAGCAACTGTTCCAAAGTAAATTTCTGGATCAACGGCTACTGTGTTAACCTCGCCAGCTTCATTTACCCCTTCTCCTACATATCCACCAGTTCCGGCGTAAAATTCTTCACGACCTTCAAGAGTGTTGATATGGTGTCCAGCAGAGTAAAGGAAACGGTTAGTATTAGAGTGGATCTGTCCACCGAAACGAGCATCTACTAAGAAGCTTAGGGTTACACCTTTGTAAGAGAAGGTATTGGTAAGTCCACTGATCAAATCAGGAACACCTACACCTAGAAGTTCTAAGTCTCCCTGAATAGGTAGACCATCTGCATCATGCACGATTCTTCCCTGATCATCTCTTGTGTAAGCACGACCTACAATGGCACCATAAGGCTGATCAATTCTGGCTTCTACGTATGCATTTCTAGCACGAGATTCTCCTAATCTTAGTGCCTCAAGTTTACCATCGTCATCAAGTGCATTTACAGTATTCTCATTTCTAGCCAGGTTTAAGGCTACATCCCATCTAAAGTCCTTAGTTTGAACTGGTGTACCCGTTACCAATAATTCTATCCCTGTGTTTTTGATCTCACCTGCATTTACAGTAACAGAACCATAACCAGAGGTATTAGAGATATTGGTACTTAGGATCTGATCGGTAGTAGTCATATCATACCACGCAAAGTCGATTCCTAAGCGGTTTCCAAAGAACCTTAAATCTACCCCTGCTTCATAAGAAACTGTATTGGTAGGTCTTAGGCTGTTAAGTGGAATTCTTCCCTGGGTAATTTCTCCCTGAGGACTTCCCTGGAATGGCTGTCCCACAATTCTGTAGGTCAGGTCCAGCTGATAAGGATCAGTATCACCACCTACTTCAGCGTAAGAAGCACGTACCTTACCGAAGGAAAGAACATCAGAACCCATATCAAATGCATCTGTGAACGCGAAGCTCAAAGAAGCAGATGGATAGAAGTAAGAGTTGTTTTCGTCAGGCAGGGTAGAGGACCAGTCATTTCTGGCAGTTACATCCAGGAATAGATAGTCTTTATATCCAATCTGAGCTGATCCGTACAGAGAGTTGATCTTTTTCTCGCTGATACCATATCCAACACTTGGGAATGCGGTATTACTGATGTCTCTAAGACCAGGGATAATGAACTCCTGACCGCTAATTCTTAGATCTTCTCTCTTCTGAGAAAGTCTGTTTCCACCTAAGTTTGCACTTACTGTGAAGTCAGACCCTATGGTCTCATTGAACATCAGGAGGAAGTCGTAGTTATCTTCTCTGATTCTCCACTCTCTTTCGTTAATACGTCCAGGTCTTCCCAGGTGAGGAGTTCTCTCATCATCCCAGTCTGTCTGGCGAGTGGTATAGTAGTCAGTACCAGCTCTTAGCTGTAAGGTAAGCCAGTCAGTGAACTCATATCTGGCAGAAGCAAACCCTATTAATCTGTCTCTGGTATCACCATTGAACTGTAGCTCAGTACCAAAGTATGGATTCACACGGAATACACTATTGTTGTAAGGAATGTAGTCTCCATTCTCATCAATAAAAGGTCTGAATAAACCTACATCTACACTGGAGGCAAGTTCCGTTACGTGTCCTGGGTTATGTGGGCTATCAGAAAGTGCTGGGCGGTTATTAGCCTCTTCATTGATGTAGTTTATTTTTACATCAAAAGAAACTCTTTTCCCAAGCTTAGAAGTACCTCTAATGTTAAAGGTGTTTCTTCTTAAGTCCACATTGTCAAAGACACCTTCATTTCTCAAGTCAGAAGCAGAAAGTCTTACTGATGAATTAGCGTTACCAGCAGATAGGGCTAACGTATTAGTAAGTGTGTATCCAGTTCTGAATAGATTGGATAGGTTGTCTCTGTTAGGAGAATAAGGTCTGTTTT
The DNA here is from genome assembly GCA_038520955.1 of Bacteroidota bacterium. Lineage (GTDB taxonomy): Bacteria > Bacteroidota > Bacteroidia > J057 > J057 > JBCBKZ01. The sequence continues at coordinate 9,597 of JBCBKZ010000119.1, forward strand.
CCCCGTTAAATTGGATAACAGGCTGTCCTTCCATTCTGGCTCCCCATGCCTGACGCGCTCCTGAAAGAGCCGCATCTACCGTAGTAGGAGCTTGTCCCTGCGTACCGGAACCATACACAAACTGGCGGTCATCAGAATCATAGAAGTCAATAGGGTTCTCCCAAACGTAGTTAGAGTTCAGTTCCACGCCTATTCCTTTGCCTTTGTTACCTCTTTTGGTGGTGATCTGGATAACCCCGTTCTGAGCTCTTGTACCATAAAGAGCTGTCGCTGCAGGTCCTTTCAGTACGGTGATAGTTTCAATATCATCCGGGTTCATACTAGAGATACCGTCTCCTCTGTCTAATCCTCCCCACATACCTGCGGATCCAAGATTAGTATTATCTATAGGGATACCATCCACTACATAAAGAGGTTGGTTATTCCCTGCCAGAGAAGAGTTACCACGAATGATGACTCGTGTAGAGGAGGCAGGTCCAGCTGCAGGGGCACTTACATTTACCCCGGCTACTCTACCAGCAAGAGAATTCATCACATTAGTTTCCCTTGCCTGGGTTAATGTCTCACCATCAACTTCTGTTACAGCATAGCCAAGTGACTTTTCTTTCTTCCCTATACCCAGGGCAGTAATCACTACATCGTCTAGCTGAACATCTGAAGTGGAAAGAGAAACATTGATAGAAGATTTTCCACTAACGGATATTTCCTGTGATTCAAATCCCAGGAATGAAATCCTTAAAACAGCGTCGTTGCTGCCAACGCTGATAGAATAAGAACCATCTGCACCACTGAGGGCACCATTGGTAGTTCCTATTTCTTGAATAGTGGCACCAGGAACAGGCTCTCCATCCTGGTTTTGAACAACGCCTGATACGGTCTTTTGGGCATACATCCCCATACTAATCAACATGATTAACAAGAAAGATACATGCTTAGAGAACCGAACCAGATCAATTTTGAAAAGAAAGGGTTGTAGTTTTCTCATCGTCGGTTAATGATTTAGGTGATAGTGTTAGAAAAGAACGGTTAGCTTTCTAAGTAGTAAGAATGAACATGAATACTGTGTAGTGGGACATGTTCATCAGAAAAAGCTTGCGGTTTTGAGTCTTTTTTTTGCGTGTTTTTTTGGCATGAAAATGCCAAAACATGCAAAAAGATATATTTTGACGCACAAAAACGCATCTTAATTTTAAGTTAGTGAATTAGTTTTGTTTGTCCTAAGAGTCTATATATATTTTTTTATACATATATAC
>JBCBKZ010000011.1:0-21483 GCA_038520955.1 Bacteroidota bacterium
CTTTCCTATTATTTACCAGACGATGTAAGTTATGATTCTTCTATTCCTACTCCCAAAGAGGTGCTAGGGTACGAAGTAGGAGAATGGCATGTAAGCCATGATCAAATGATCTACTACATGCGAGCCATTGCTGAAGCATCAGATAGGGCTATCCTGGTGGAGCATGCTCGCTCCTATGAAAACAGACCTCTTGTCCAACTGATCTTTACTTCTCCAGAAAACCACGCTAATCTGGAAGAGATTAGACAAGAACATGTCAATTTAACTTACCCTGACAGAGCAGATGAGGTAGATATGGATGAGGTGAAAACAGTCCTATGGATGGGATACGCTGTCCATGGAAATGAAGCCAGTAGTGGGAACGCGGCTATACTCGCTGCATACTATTTGGCTGCTGCTGACGGAGATAAGATTGATAAGCAGTTAAATGATATGGTGTTCTTGTTGGATCCTTGTTATAACCCTGACGGTTTTAACAGATTCGCATCATGGGTGAATACACATAGAGGGATTAATGAAATCAGCCCTGATCCTAATGACAGAGAACATGCTGAAGCTTGGCCAGGGGGAAGAACGAATCATTACTGGTTTGATTTGAACAGAGACTGGTTACCTGTTCAGCATCCTGAATCTAAGGGAAGAGTTAAGCGTTTCCATGAGTGGAAACCTAATTGGTTAACTGATCACCATGAAATGGGAACCAATTCTACCTTTTTCTTCCAGCCTGGTATTCCTTCCAGAAATAACCCGCTTACGCCTGAAAAAGTATTTGACTTAACATATGAGGTGGCGGAGTATCATGCTCAATTCCTGGATAGCATAGGTTCCTTATACTTTAGCAAGGAAGCTTTTGACGACTACTATTATGGGAAAGGATCTACCTATCCTGATGTGAATGGGGGAGTAGGCATTCTCTTTGAACAAGGTTCCAGTAGAGGACACCTTCAGTCTAGTGAGAATGGGCCTGTATCCTTTCCTTTCACCGTCAGAAACCAATTTGTAACCAGCTTATCTACCATAGCAGGTGTCCATGCCAAGCGCAAGGACCTACTTGGCCACCAAAAGGAATTCTTCTCTTCAGCCTTATCTCTGGCTGGAAGAGACCAGACTAAGGCAGTGGTATTTGGCGGGATAAAGGACAAAGCCAGGACATGGCACTTAGCAGATCTCATTCAGCAGCATGACATTGAAGTCTTACCGCTAAATGAGACCATTAATAATGGTGGGAATACCTATTCTCCGGAGAATAGTTTTGTGGTTTCTCTTAAGCAGAGGCAGTATAGACTGATCAAGGCCATGTTTGAAAAGCGGACCACTTTCCAGGATAGCTTATTCTATGATGTTTCTACCTGGACCTTACCACTTGCCTTTAATGTGCCTTATGCTGAGCTAAGATCGGTTCCCAAAACGGCCGGAGAAGTATACGATAAACTGGCTGAGGGAGAAAACATAGGAGGAGAGTCAGACTATGCTTATGTATTTGAGTGGCATGGATATTATGCGCCCAGAGCGTTAAACAGAGTGCTGGAAGCAGGACTTAGAGCCAAGGTGGCAGAAAAGACCTTTACTAATTCTGGCAAGTCCTTTAGCCTGGGAAGTATAATGGTACCTGTAGCCAATCAAAGCATGTCCAGTGAAGATATAGCTCTTCTGATGGAAGACATAGTCAATGAAGACGGAATAGATGTATACGCCATCAAGACTGGATTTAGTAATGGAGGAGTGGATCTGGGTTCCAGAAGTTTTCATACGCTTACCCCTTCCAAGATTCTGCTGGTAGTAGGAAATGGCGTAAGGTCCTATGATGCAGGTGAGGTCTGGCACTTGCTGGATCAGCGTTTTCATATGCCTGTTACCAAAATTACCATAGACAGATTGAGAAGAGCTGATCTTGATGCCTATGATAAGCTGGTCATGGTATCCGGCTCTTATGGTGGCTTGGGCTCTTCCGGAACAGAGAAAGTAGAGGAGTGGATCAGGAAAGGGGGAGATGTGATTGCTATGCGTTCTGCTACTCAGTGGTTGGCAGGACAGGATTGGACCAGTATAGGGTTCGATTATCCAGAAGAAGATAGCACAGAAGCACCTCTTCCATATGCAGGCAGAAGTAACAGAAATGGGGCACAGGTAATTGGAGGATCTATCTTCCAGGCAGAAATGGACCTGACGCACCCCATAGCTTATGGATATACACAGGAGAAAATTCCTCTCTTTAGGAACAGCACCATGTTCATGAAGATGAGTGAGGGGACTTATGCAAATCCCATTAGGTATACAGAAGAGCCATTGTTAAGCGGCTATGTTTCTGGAAAGAACCTGGATGCACTGGCAGGTACAGCGGCAGTAAATATTTCCAGAATGGGAAGAGGGCGGATCATTGCCTTTACGGATAACCCTAACTTCAGGGCCTTCTGGTATGGTACCAACAAGCTCTTTATGAATGCACTCCTGTTTTCAGACTTAATGGATTAGAGATGATAAACCCCAGGTAATTCTACTATATGTCCAATAGCTATGACGCTTACTATCAGATTGAGAATTACTTTGGGGACGCTCACCCAGCACTAATATCCTTCTTTCAGGAAATACGTCCTGAGGGAAGGATATTAGATATAGGCTGCGGACAAGGGAGAAATGCCCTCCCACTAGCACGCTTGGGATATGAGGTAACTGGACTTGACACCTCCAAGGTAGGCGTAAGTCAGATGACGGCGGTAGGTACTAAGGAGGAACTTTCGCTGGTAGGATTGGTGGAAGACATGTTTGTGTTTGACAACTATCAGGACTTCGATTTTGTGCTTTTGGACAGCATGCTTCACTTCACCAAGAAGGACCGACAAAAAGAAATAGATTGGATAAATACCATATTCTCCAAAATAGAGGAAGGGTGTTATGTAGTCTTTTGTATACCTGAGAATAAAAAAATCATCCAGGAACTAGAAGAAATGGCGAATTCATCTCCTTTCATGGAGAAAGAACTAGACATCAGTTTCGAGTATACCTTCTCCAGCGAGGAGTCAGATTTTCAATCTGTTACTCCCTACCATATGCTGGTTTGGCGAAAGCAAAGTGCTTAGGCTAATCCTGGATTGTTAATTCTGTGGATTGGCGGGAAAGAGTGCACCATTAGGAATCGGAATTCTTAACCCCACAAAGCTGTAGCCCATATTCTCATTGAAGTTGAGGCCCCAACCTCCCTGGAGGTAGTCCTTGAATAAACTGACCACTATACCCCCTCCCAGTTCGGGTACATCATCATTGTTAAAGTCGAAACTGGCTACCTGTAAGCCCAGTCCTATGTCGAAAAACTGTTTGTAGACCCTGTTTCTACTACCAAATTTGAGGAGAATGCTATAGCCAGGCCCTCCCTTAAAGCTGTTGTAGATATTTGTGTCTACTGGTTTGGCAAAAACAAAGGCTACTGTAGAATGTACTCTGGAGAGAGTCTCCATCAGCACAGGCTCATAGGTTTCCAGCGGAATGGCCTTCTCTGGTTTAGCCGCATCAAAGTATACCAACCTGATCAGCAGATTATCTCCACTCTTTCTTACCCCACTTACTTTCAAATCCAGGCGGGTTTCTTCTTCAGGTAAATCTTCCAGGCTGAGTCTGTAAACTTTATCACTGATCTCCAGAGATTTTTGCTTGAGTAGGGCAGCATTATTTGCTGAAATTAAGCCCTTAATCATTTCCCGTATATCTCCTGTGACTACCTCCTTTATACTTGTCTTGGCTAGGTCTATTTTGTTAAGAGCTTTACTAAGCTGAGCCAAGACGGTGCTGGTGAGGTTTTTCTTAAGGAGTTCTTTTACGGCATTTGATAAGCCCACGATCTGTTCAGTAAGGCTGAGGACATTGTCATCCACTTGCTGGATAAGCTCTAAGCGGGTTTCTGCCTGGATTTCCTGCTTGGAGAGGCTTTCAAGCGTATTCAGAGAGCTTCTCAATAGTGTTACCTGTTGTAAGACAGGCTGAATTTCTTCAAGGGCTACTGATCCTAAGTCCACTAGAAGCTGATCGAGAATCTGGCCAATAGCACCTACTTTCTCCTGAACCTTGCTTCTGAGAAATCTTGGGATGGAGTTGGTTACATTCTTAAATAATTCTTCAGGGACTGCATCCTGATAGGCAGCAGATAACTCATTCAGCCTTTGCCTGTCTTCAGGTAGTAAGGCTATCTTAAAGCGGCTTACCTCATAATAGTCTTGCTCAGGATTATCATCAAAGCCGGGGATATTCAGATCCACTACCTGGTTATTGGAAATACGTGAAGCTGCCAGACTGATGGTTACATTGTCCTTCAGAAGAGCTTCTAACTGCTGGTCCAGCCTTTCCAGGTCCATGAGTACTGCTTCTACCAATGCTTGATATTGACCAGTGGTAGAAAAGTCTCCTTCCGCCATTTTCTCTGACAGTAGTTTCCCAAAATCTTCCTCAAAAGACTCGCTCTTGCTCATGGAGGTTCTAATCTCATCCGAGAAGTCGGCCCGCTTGGCATCCGCTACTAGTAAGGCCTCTCGCGCCTCATCAGAGCGATCTGCCAGAAAGGTTTCATATGCCTGGCTGTAAGCTTCCATGCTTTTGGCTACAGCTTCTTCCCCTTTCCTTAAAGAATCTATCCTGGTAATCAAAGAATCCACCCCTTCCTGTTCATTATACTTTATCCCTATTCTGGTCAATAGTCGGGACTTATCCAGCTTAATCGTAAGACTGGAATTGATGTCCACTATGGGTTTGACAGACTTAAATTCGTGGGTTTTCCCTGCGTCATCTACTTCTGTGATCTTGAGAATAGACTGACAGAAAGCCAGATGAGTGGCTAATAGGAGAAAGAGGACTATGAGAGATTTCATGATTAGGCTTGGGTTCTACTGGCTTTATTATAAGCATCAAACATCTGTACATGGGTAGCTGGGCCATTTCCTGTAGGGATTACAAAGCGAATTTCTCTTTCTCCTCTGGAAAGGGAGAATGCATGGACAGCGTCCCAGTCGTTGACCAGACTTTGAGGATCTGAAAGCTGATCTAAGTGTTCCTGGATTTGGTCTGGTCTTCTTACCCAAATGACCCATCTGGGTTCATCCATTTCTCCTGCCATTTTATTGGCAAGTATGGCAGTTTGCTCAGCGTCTGAGGTGTTATCAAGGACTACCACCAGCACCTGGTCCATTTTATCCAGGGCTTCCTGAAAGGTCTTTTGGGCAAACATCCCGTTATCAGAAGGGATAAATAAGGTTTTTTGGTATGGGAATGACATATGATTGGCGTAGGGTGTTTCGGATATGGTGAAAAGTGAAGTTAGTAAAATATTCTAAATGTGGTTAGATTGGAAATTGAGATGATTAAGTCATTGAAATAGAATTTCTGAGACTCATAAAGACCAGAGTATGTTATCTTTCTTCAGGGGCTTCCACCACTTTTAGCTCTTCTTCTCCTATGGCCCAATCAAGAAATTCTTCCTCTCTCTCCTCTTTCACATATTGGTCAAAGAAGTGTCTCACTGATTGAGTAACGATTTCATTACACCTTTCGGGATAAATTGGGCCTAATCTTGATACTCTTAGTAGCCCGTGGTCTCTGAGATTAGAGTGGAAAGCCCCTTTAATGACGTAAGCAAGAACATCTACCCGTGAATTTTCTATAAGCTGTAATTCACGTTCTACCTGCCTTTCATCCATACGCTTTACCTCTTCCATGTCTTTGCCAGTCCCTATAAGGTCCAGTTTTTTAGCGGGCTTGATATCAGAGCGTAAATAAAGGAATGGGGCCTTAAGTCGGGTTTTACCAGGGTAAATATCCATGAATCCCCAGCCGTCCAGGTTGACGCCTGCCTGAAAGAGATCCGTATTCGAACAAAGGTCTACTGCGGCAGAGCCACCAATGGACCAACCAAAGACTCCTGTTTTCTGAGGATCTATCTGAGTGAATATGGAAGCGGTGTCATTTTCTGCTCTTTCTAGAATAATCTTTGTCACTTCCTGAATTTGGGCTACCCTCAGATCATGGGCCAGATCAGCCATATTATGATTTGGGTGAGCAGATTTGGGATAATTGTAGGCTTTTAGAAAGCGGCCATTCGCATATCTGATATCTGTCAAATAAGGATGCTCAATAGCAGCTACCACATAGCCGTGACTGACTAATTCTTCTATCTGACTCAGATTGTCAAGTCTGGATCCACCTGCACCGGGAGAATACATAATGAGTGGGAAGCTACCTTCTTCTAATATGGCTATTCCCTCAAAACTATTGGTGGTAACAGTTTGTAGGTTCTTAAAAGGGATTGGATTCTGTCCTTCATGATCCTCGGAAGGATAGAATAGCTGATAGAGATAATGGATGGAATCCTTAGAGGTATTAAGAATGTCCTGGTGCTGATAAGTGAGGTCTAACTCAAATGTCTGTGTCCCTACTGCATACGGACCTGTGGGAGTAGGAAGTTCATACTTAGCAGAGAATCCATACCTCCCTATAAAAAATGCCGAAAGCAACCCTATAAGTATCACCCTGATCATGGGAATGACAAAATACTTATCCCGCATGACCAGTATCTCCATGAGAATAATGGTGAACAGTGAGAAGACAAATTGAAGAATAAATTCTTTCCCATTCATCATGATCTTAACCATAGGAGAAAAAGGAAAGGTCCTGATAAACAAGCCTATCAACAGGCTTAGGAGACCGTAGACAATGACATAGAGAAGTACAGAGCCTCTTTTCCATTCCAGAAAAGCGAGTGTAAAAAGGATGGCGTATACACAGGAATACCCTATGTACAAGAATGGATAGTCCCAGCCCATAAAATGGACCATGGCAGAGATGTAAAGCGTAAACAAGATTATCCCTCGGATAAGTTGAAATGGCATATCTATTCCCGATAGCTAGATTAGCTATATTAGAAAAAGTAATACAAAAGATGAATTTATCCGCCTTAAATAGTTTGATTATGGGGATGAATAAGCGATTTTCTACAAATCATATTCTGTTTCCAGCACATCCCAGGTGTGATCTGAGAGCAAGCTCACCTTGGCCAGGTATGATTGATAGGGGATACGAGCCCCCCATTCTGACGGGCTTATCATAGAAAGTACCCATTTCTCCTCTGTTCTGGCGTAGAGATAATAGATGTGACCTATGACCGGATCAAAGTTGGTATCGGCATTGTAGATTTTGGCGGAAACGTCTACTCTTTGTTGGATGGCTTTGGCCTGTCTGGCGAGCAATTCTATTTGTTCCTTGATCTGGCCCAGGTGCATATTGGTTTGCTCCACCATGGCAGACATAGCATTTCCTTTGATCCTTCCCTTATCCAGAGGCCTGATTTCAGGTGCACTTATGCTATGTGCATAGGGAAGTAAGCCCGGATTTTCCGCAACTTTTTCCTTGTCGATTGGATTCACAAAGGTAGATTTGCTTAGGTCTTTTTCTTCTGCCATACACTACAAACGGTGGAAGCCTATTTTCGTTACCGCAAATTACGCTTTTTTTGCCAAAACCCTGACGGACTCTATGAACAGCTTTCAGCCCATTATTACCTCTAATACCTCCCGAATTGGTTTGGGATTAGCCGCTTTGGGAAGGCCCGGTTACATCACTTTGAATCATGGGGAAGACTTGAATCATGAGTATGATCCCACCATTATGGAGAATAGAACCCATGAGATGTTGGACCAAGCTTATGAGGCGGGTATAAGGTACGTTGATGTTGCCCAATCCTACGGGAAGGCAGAGGAATTTCTAGCCTCATGGCTCAGGAAGAAAGGAATTGTGGATAAAGAGGTTTTGGTAGGCTCAAAGTGGGGCTATACCTACACGGCCGATTGGAAGATCAAAGCAGAAAAACATGAGGTGAAAAGCCATACCCTGGATGTGCTTAGCAATCAGTGGGCTTCGTCAAAAGCCAGACTTTCTCCCTGGCTTGATGTCTACCAGATTCACTCAGCTACCTTTGAAAGTGGCGTATTGGAGAATTCAGAAGTGTTGACTTTTCTAGCGAAACTGAAAGAAGAAGGGATCCTGGTCGGCTTGTCCCTAAGTGGACCTAATCAAGCTGAAGTACTAGCCAAAGCTATGGAAGTGGAGATAGATGGAATTACTCTCTTCGGGGCTGTGCAAGCCACCTTCAACTTACTGGAACAAGCAACTTCAGCACAGTTAAAGCATGCCCACGAAAATGGCTGGATAGTGATAGTTAAGGAAGCCTTAGCCAACGGAAGACTTACCCTTAAAAATAAGTCTGAGCCTTTTCAGGCTAAACTGAATATTCTTAAACAGGAGGCCGGGCTCTTGCAAACAACTGTAGATGCTTTGGCATTGGCCTATGTGTTATATCACCCCTGGGTAGATGAGGTACTGAGTGGGGCTGCCACCATGGAACAGCTCCGGAGCAACTTGAAAGCTGCAGACATAGTGCTTGAAGAGACCCACATACAACGGCTTCAAGCACTTAAGGAAGACAGTACTCTCTACTGGAATACCCGAAAACATCTCGCGTGGAATTGATGCACCTGAGAATAGTCCACCATCTCTAGATTGAAAGGTGTAGGCAGAGATCCCGGCCGACCCCTGGCCATCCGCTACAAGCCCACCGGCATGTTCTGTAGCAAAAGTCAAGAAAAATCAGGGTCAAATTTCTGTTTATGTTTTCCTATTGCAAAGATGATTCTTAAGAGTTCATGGGCTACAGCCCGTTTCTGTTCTAGCTTTTGAAACAGGAAAGCCCTTAGGGCTGATATTTCCGTAGACAATTGAAGGAATAGAATAAATCCCGAAGGGGATGACATTTTAAAATTGCCTTAGATGTCGCCTCTATGAGGCTAATTATTATTGTATTTTTATCTACAAATGTGGTGCTCCTAAGGAGCTGTTCATCCACAACGGATAAAAGAGACGAAAGACGTTTTCCCTTTATCCAAACATGCTCTCCCGGAACAAAAATGATCTGTCATGCCGCAGGGCCTTAAGGGATGCATTAGGGTCATGCGGCATCTCGGGTAGTCTATGCTTAATACCTAAAACCTCATTGTTTTAATTGATCCTAGTCAACCCTACAGGCAATAGCCGTAAACCCAATGATATGGCACTTCATAATGGTTAAAATGACAGTAATTCCCCACTGTTCCCCACAATAAAGTGCAAACGTTTGAAGTAGGAATTCTTGAAATCAGCCTCTTACAGAATATATGTCAGCAATGGCATGTATGTAAATCTTCCAAAACCATTTATGATGATCAAAAATACGGTTCTTATCCTGCTAGCTGTTTTCCAAACAGTTTCGCTCATAGCGCAGGACACTTATAAATTTAGAGATGCCAGCCTATCCATAGAAGAAAGGGTGGAAGACCTCATTTCTCAGCTAACCCTCTCAGAAAAAGCATCCATGCTGATGTTTGAATCACCTGCTATCCCTAGATTAGGGATCCGTAACTACAGCTGGTGGAATGAGTGCCTGCATGGGGTAGCCCGGAATGGAAAAGCTACGGTCTTCCCACAAGCCATTGGGATGGGAGCTACCTTTGATCCTGACCTTATGAAGAGGATAGGGGAGGCCATAGCTCTTGAAGCCAGAGCTAAATACAATGCCAACAAGATCGACAATTATATGGACCGCTATGCGGGACTCACCTTTTGGTCTCCTAATGTGAATCTCTTCAGAGACCCACGCTGGGGAAGAGGACAAGAAACCTATGGAGAGGATCCTCACCTGATCAGCAGAATGGGAGTGGAGTTTGTGAAGGGCTTACAAGGGGAAAGTGGTCCTATGAAAGTAGCTGCCATGGCCAAGCACTATGCTGTCCATAGCGGACCGGAAAAACTTAGACACGAGTTTAATGCGGAGGTTTCTCAGTATGACTTATGGAACACCTACCTGCCTGCCTTCCAGGCTTTGGTGGAGGAGGCTAATGTAGAAGGCGTGATGGGTGCCTATAATCGCACCAATGGAGAAGCTTGCTGTGCACACTCTTACCTCATGCAAGAGGTGCTCAGGAAGAAATGGAACTTTCAAGGATACTTTGTGTCAGATTGCTGGGCGTTACAGGACTTTTTCCAGGGACATAACATAGTGAAAGGTCGCAAAGAAGCTGCTGCCTTCGCCCTTGAGAAAGGTTGTAACCTGAACTGTGGGGCTACCTATCCAGAAGTGGAGAATGCTATTGCCAGCGGACTGATTACTGAGGAAGATGTTGATAGGAACCTTAGAGAATTATTCCCCACCTTATTCAAACTAGGAATCATGGATGAAGAGGGTAGTGGTCCTTATGATGATATTGGCCTGGAAGTAGTCCGTTCACAGGAACACCTGGACTTATCCTATGAGGCTGCCAGCAAATCCATTGTGATGCTGAAGAATGAAGATAAGCTACTGCCTCTACCCAGCTCTACACGTAAAGTGTTCATCACCGGACCTATGGCCGCCCATATGCAAGCCCTACTAGGAAATTATTACGGCTTAAGTGGAGATATGTCTACCATACTGGAAGGGATAGTGAGTAATCTCCCAGCTAATGCGCCTGTGAGGTATGTGCAGGGTGCCCTCATGGACAGGCCTAATGTAAATCCCATGGACTGGTATTCAGAGGAGGCTCAAATAGCGGATGTAACCATAGCCTGTATGGGCATTTCCCAACTAATAGAAGGAGAAGAGGGAGAAGCCATTGCCTCACCTTCCGCCGGAGATAGAGAATACATCAACCTTCCGCCTAGCCAAATAGAATTCTTAAAACTGATCAGAAGTAAAGCCAAAAAACTGATCGTAGTAATGACAGGCGGGAGTGCTATTTCCAGCCCGGAAGTGCATGAGATGGCGGACGCTATTTTATATGCCTGGTATCCGGGGGAGAAAGGAGGGCAAGCCATTGGAGACATAATCTTCGGGAAGGTATCTCCTTCAGGGAAACTACCGGTAAGCTTCGTCAAGAGTATGGATGATCTTCCGCCCTATGAGGACTATGACATGACCAATAGGACTTACAGGTACATGCAAAAGGAATCTCTGTATCCTTTTGGATTTGGTCTTAGTTATGCGGATCTGACCCTTTCTGATCTGGAGATAGCCAATGCTGAACTTTCTGAAGGCCAGGAAACTACCCTTTCTCTTACCATAGATAATGCATCCTTAATGGATGTGGGAGAGGTAATCCAGGTATATGTGAAGAGACCAGGTAGAAAGGCACAAGGAGAGAATTTTGTCTTGAGAAAATTTCATAGGGTACATGCCGCGGCAAACGGTACCACCAAAGTAAACATAAGCTTGAAAGCATCAGACTTTGCAGAAATGAGTGAGGAGGGAGATATGCTGCTTCCTAAAGGAGAGTATGAGGTTATGGTAGGAACTACCTCTCCCTTCCAGCGATCGCTGGACTTGGGTGCCCTTCAGTGGTTAAATGGGAAAATTACCATTAAGTAATACTACTTTGTCCCTTTAAGGATATATATCCTTAAAGGGACAAAGTATTAGTAAGCAGGTGGAAGAAGTAAGTACCCCAGATACATAGAGGAACCAAAACTTTCTCTACGTATCTGGAGTTACTTTTTCAGAACCAGTATGCTGACTGAACGTAAGTATATATCCAAGTTTTGATCTGACTTCTTGCTCAGCATTGTGCAAATTGCATGAGTTCTGAATTCTGGTGTATGGCCCCACTGAAAAGACATACCTCCCTTGTCCCATTCTCCCATGATCACAGGCACATCCTTTTTTTGGCTCAATTACTCAAAAAAGGGAGTCCCCGCTTTCAAGGCTTTCCTACAGATGTAGAAGGCAAGCACGCATATGCTTTACAGTTTTTTCAAGAGCAACTTAAAGGACATATTCTCAAGGAAGAACAACTCCTTTTTCCCAATATCATGGGTCTGGAAGCTCGTATAGATGAGCTAGTAGAAGAATTGAAAACTCACCACACAGAAATCTTCTCCATATTTGAGCAATGGCAAACACGCGTCCCTGATGTGAATGAGCTACATGAGATGGGGATTTTTCTGGAGAAGCACGTACGTACGGAAGAAAGACAACTATTTACCTGGCTTCAGCAAGCTGCTTCCGAAGAACTGTTAGTAGAATTAGGAGAATTGGTATAGGACGTTCAGAATTCCCTCATCTTTACGTAATAGATTGGCTTCTCAATCACCTAACACACATGTACTTATTCTCCAGAATCCGCCTAACCTATCTGTTTCGACTCCTGTTTCTGATGGGAGTGTTAATCATCACTTTTCCAAAAGTAGCTTCAGGGCAGAAAGTCCTCAAGGCCAAGCTCATAGGACAGACTGAGACCCCTTTATCATTTGCCAATGTGGCCATCCTTCAGCAAGTTGATTCCAGTCAGTATAAGGGCTTGCTAGCTGATGTGGATGGTGGGGTAGAGGTGAATCTTACAGCAGGCAAATACATCCTAAGGGCTACCTATGTAGGCTATGAGGCCTATTTTAGGGCTTTTGAGCTTTCTCCTGAAAAGGACTTACTAGACTTGGGTACCCTAAGTTTGACAGAAGTGGCTACTTCTTTAGATGAAGTGGAAATAGTGGGAGAAAAGTCCCTGGTAGAAATGAAGCTGGATAAGCGGGTTTTCAATGTGGGACAGGATGTTACCAGCCGAGGCGCCAATGTACTGGAGATCCTGGGAAATATTCCTTCAGTGACTGTGGACGGTGCTGGTACTATTAAATTGAGGGGAAGTAGTGAGGTAAGGATATTGGTGGATGGCAGGCCTTCCGGTTTAGTGAATGGAAATGGAATGTCCCAGCTTCAGGGTTCTCTGATAGAATCTATAGAAATTATCACCAATCCCTCAGCACGTTATGAGGCGGAAGGAAATGCAGGAGTCATTAACATCGTACTGAAAAAGGAAAAAAAGAAAGGCCTAAATTACTCCATAGATGTAGTGGCTGGTAACCCGGATAATTTTGGGGTGACTGGTAACGTGAACTACCGCTATGGAAAGCTAAACTTCTTCCTGAATTATGGTATCAGTTATAGAAGAGAACCTAATATTGGGAGCATTTATCAGGAGGTATTTCCCAATGATACCATTCCCGGAGATCCATTGGATATTTCTGTACAGTCTTCTGAGGGAAGGAGAAGTAGCTTGAATAACAACATTCAGGGAGGCCTGGACTACTTCTTTACGGATAAGGACATTCTCACAGCTTCCTACAGGTTTAGGAGAATTGACGGAGACAGGATAAACGACTTTGTATATCTGGATTATGAGAATTCTCTGGAGAACCTGGTGAATACTGCCCTGAGAAATCAATTCGAGACTGAACAGGAACCCTACACAGAAGTCGTGCTAGCCTATAAGAAGCTGTTTGAGCAGGATGGGCATGAGCTAACAGTAGACGCCAGATATCTAAATTATTGGGAGAATTCTGATCAGGACTTTACGGAAGTGAGCTTCCTGCCTACACAAACTCGCGAGGAAGGTACCACCATCAGGGAAAACTCCATCAATGATGAGTATGAAGACCAATACCTGATCCAACTGGATTATGTCAAACCCTTAGGGGTGGATGGGAAGCTGGAAGCTGGAATCAGGAGTAGCTTTAGAGATATGACCAACGACTATGTGGCTACCCGTGCGAATGACAATGGAGAATTTGAGGTGATACCCGGTCTGGATAACATATTTAAGTATAGAGAGAGCATACAAGCCGTTTATGGAATTATTGGGAATAGGAAAGGTCGGTTTTCCTGGCAGGCAGGCCTAAGAGCAGAGGCTACTGATATAAAAACTGAACTAGTTGAAACTGGAGAAGAAAACCCTAGAACCTTCAATAACCTGTTCCCTTCTGCCCATACTACCTGGCACTTGAAAGAGTTTCATGATCTCCAACTTAGTTATAGCCGAAGGGTGAGAAGGCCTTCTTACTTTGAGCTAAGTCCCTTTGTGACCCTGGCCAATGGTCGAAATTTCTTCAGTGGAAACCCGGACCTGAATCCTGAGTTTACCCACTCTTTTGAGCTTTCTTTTCTCAGGCAGTTTGAAAAGGGAAGTCTGAGCAGTTCCGTATACTACCGGAGTTCTGACAGTACCATTAACAGCATAAGAGCGGTAGATGATGATGGCTTTTCGACCCGTTTACCAGAGAATCTTATCGGGCAGGAAGTCTATGGACTAGAGGTGATCTACAGCTATGTGTTCACTCCTTGGTGGAAATTGGATGTATCGATGAATGGCTACAGAGCCATAACGGATGGAACTAATATTGACCCTACCTTTGAGAGCGAAGCATACAGCTGGGTCGCCAGGCAAACTTCAAGGTTTACCTTAAAAGGAAGCTGGGTCATCCAACTTAGAGGGAATTATCAAGCCCCTGAAATTACCCCCCAGGGAAAAAGCAAGTCAGTAGCTTTCATGGACCTAAATGTGAAAAAAGACATTTGGAACCGTAGGGGCAGTTTGACGCTGAATGCGGTGGATGTATTCAATACCCGAATTTACAGATCCGAGTTTAGAACCAATACGTTTTTTACGGACCTGGAAAGCCAATATCAGAGAAGACAGATTAACCTGACCTTCAGTTTCCGCTTTAAGGAATAGCTTCGATGGATTACATCTCTTACTCGCTAAATGGTAGTTTTTGACGAAAATTAGGATTATTTTTACCTAAGAAATATTCTCGGCTTTAACCACATAAAATATGAGAAAGAACTTAATTTTTATTTTAGTACCAGTTCTGTTTATGGCTTGCCAGGGGCCTTCAAAAAGTTCCAAAGAAAGAGTTCCTAGAGAAGTTCCTTCTTACTCCATAGAGCAGTTTATGGATAATGAGAGTGTCTTCGGAGGAAGCTTCTCTCAAGACAAAAGCAAAGTACTGATCTCCAGTAATAAGACTGGGATTTTCAATATCTACACAGTAGATGTCGCAAGCGGAACTTCTGAGGAAGTGACGGCTTCAGATAGCTCTTCCGTCTTTTCCATTTCCTTCTTCCCTAATGATGATAGGGTACTGTTCAGAATGGATGGAAACGGTGATGAGATTTACCACATATATGTAAGAGAGCAGGATGGTACCTCCAAGGACTTAACGCCTTTTGAAGGCGCCAGAGCTATCTTTTATGGGTGGGCCCATGATAGAAGTGGATTCTACTTCGGCTCTAATAAGCGAAATCCAAGAATTACGGATGTCTACAAGATGGAGTTAGATGGGTATACCACAACCATGATCTATCAGAATGATGATAATTATAACTTCAATGATATTTCGCGTGATGAGGCCTATATGGCATTCTCAAAATCTATCAATACCAATGACTCAGATCTCTTTGTCTATTCTGTGGAAGACAAGACAATGGCTCAGGTAAATGAGAACCAATCCGGGAACTCAGCGGCTGATTTCAATCCAGATGGGACAGCTCTTATGTATGTGACGGATGATGGGTCTGAATTCTCCAGGCTCATGAAGTATGAGATAGGCTCAGGTGAAACAGAGGAAGTAGTCGACTACAACTGGGATATTTACAACTTCTATTATACCCGTGGAGGGAAGTACACAGTAACCCTCATAAATGAAGATGCCAGAAATAAGCTAATGGTAGCGGATAATGAGAGTGGAGAGGAAGTATCCTTCCCGGAATTTGAGAATGGTAGTATCAACAACATTAGTTTCTCCAGAGATGAAAGCATGGCTACCTTTTATGTAGGTAGCTCTGGTATGCCTACAAACCTTTATGTATATGACTTAGCTTCCAAAGAGCTGACGCAGTTGACCAACACCTTGAATAAGCAAATAGCTGCAGAGGATCTGGTGGTAGCACAGAATATCAGGTATCAATCCTTTGATGAGCTAGAAATACCTGCCATATATTATCTCCCACACGAGGCATCTGTAGATAATAAGGTACCTGCCCTGGTTTGGGTACACGGTGGACCCGGAGGACAGTCCAGACAGAATTTTAATTCTCTTGTACAGTTCATGGTAAATCATGGCTATGCAGTTCTGGCAGTTAATAATAGAGGAAGCTCTGGTTATGGAAAGACCTTCTACCAAATGGACGACCAGAACCATGGCGATAAGGACCTAAAGGACTGTGTGGAAGGTAAAAACTGGTTAGCCCAGCAGCCGGAAATAGACCCCGAAAAAATTGGGATCATCGGAGGATCTTACGGTGGATTCATGACCATGGCAGCTCTCACCGCTACACCCGAAGAGTTTAACGTAGGCGTCAACCTTTTTGGGGTTACTAACTGGATCAGAACCCTAAAGAGTATTCCTCCATGGTGGGAGTCATTTAAGGATGCCCTTTACCTGGAAATGGGAGATCCGTATACAGATGATTCCGTGAGACTGTATGAAATTTCCCCTCTCTTCCATGCTGATAAGGTTACTAAGCCACTGATTGTACTTCAAGGGAGCCAGGACCCAAGAGTACTCCAGGTAGAATCAGATGAGATCGTGGAGAATGTGAAAGCTAATGGGGTGCCAGTGGAGTACGTACTCTTTGAAGACGAAGGACACGGCTTTGTAAAGAAAGAAAATCAGATAAAAGCCTATTCAGCTATCTTGACCTTCTTGGATAAGTACCTTAAAGGAGAAGATCCTAATGAGGTAAGTATGAATACAAATTAGTATTGTAGCAAAGAAAGACTGTTATCAAGGAAAAGGGTTGGATATCCAGCCCTTTTCTATTTGTATAGGCTTAGGTATTTCTAAACCACTGAACTGCTTCTTCTATGGCTGTCCTAATGGGAGTAGCAGGCAGCGCCAGTTCTTTCCTGGCCTTAGACGGATCAAAATAGTGCCCATCACAGGCTATTCTGGCAGTAGGAAAGCTGACTTTTGGAGGATTACCGCTAAGGGTTCCAAATGCAGATCCTATACGTCCGTACACTTTAGTGGCAAATGGAGGGAGGGGAATACTGGGAGGCTTCACTCCCGCTACTTCTGCCATAAGCTGAAAAGCCTCTTTGAAAGAAAGATTCTCATTTCCCAAAATGTAGGATTCTCCTATTCTCCCCATTTGAAGGGAATTAACCGTAGCTACAGCCACATCTTTGACGGCTACAAAGTTCTTCCCTCCCGCAGGATAACCAGGGACTCCTCCATCCATGATGCCCCTTACCATAGCTCCTGAACTAGGCTTGCTATCATAAGGACCTATCATGAAGGTAGGATTTACAATGATGGCTGGAAGCTTCTGTTCTTTAATAGATTTCTCTACTACCTGCTGAGCGGCATACTTGCTGTCTATATAGCCGAGTTTGTACTTACCGGAAAGGAAGGGACTTTCCTCAGTTCCGGGATTCTCTTTGCTCCCAAACCCAAATGCATTAGCGGTGCTGACATGTATGAATCGCTTGATTCCCGCTTTTTGGGTAGCCTGAATCATATGCTGGGTTCCTACCACATTGGCATCCCATTGCGCTTGCGAATAGATGGGCCAGACATCCGTATTGGCAGCTGCATGAATGACATAGGTACATCCTTCCAGTCCTGATCGAAGGGTGTCAGGTCTAAGCAAATCACCTTCATGAAAGCTCAACTCAAGTCCTTCCAGGCTAGAAACATCCGATGCTGGTCTTATCAAGGCTGTTACTTCATATCCTCTTTTAAGAATCTCTCTCGCCAGATTAGCGCCTAATAGACCTGTACCACCAGTGAGAAATACCTTCATGACAAGTTAGCGGATAAAAAACGACTAAATAGCCACAGATTCACAGATTAAGGCCAGATAATTCTGTCTATAATCAATCTGTGAATCTGTGGCTCAAATACTCATTCAATCATTCATTCATTCAATACTCCCTCATTCTCTCAGTCAAAATTCTTTCATTCTCTCACTCAAAATTCTCTCATTCCAAATTCCTCCTTCTCCCACTAATCTGTTGCTAATTGAGCTCCCGTTACAGAATCTTCTTCACCTACTTCTTCAGTTCCTGAGTCTTTAAATAAGACAAAGAAAAGAATCGCTACAATAACAGAGAAGGCAGCTGGGATCAGCCAGATGGCTGTCCAGTCATGGGCTACAGCTCCTCCAGGGGTAGCATAGTTATCTACTATGGGGCCGGATACCAGGGAACCGATGAACATCCCGACACCATAAGTGGCAAAGGTCATCATTCCTTGTACGGAACTTCTGAGGTTCTCCGGCGCTTTATTATCAGCATAAATTTGGCCTGTCACAAAGAAGAAATCATAGCAGATTCCATGAAGGATGATACCTGCATACAGCATCCATACCATGCTTTCAGGTGCGCCATAGGCAAACATCACATAACGTGCGCCCCAGGCAAGCATGCCTATCAGCATCATGATTTTGACACCGTAGCGCTTGAATAAGACCGGCATGACCAACAGGAATAAAAGCTCTGACATCTGTCCTAAAGTCATTTTTCCAGCAGCGTTTTCAAAGCCTACTTCATTAAGGAAAGGATTAGTGAAGGAGTAGTAGAACATGAGGGGAATGCAGATCAAGATGGAAGCCAGAAACAAGACACCAAAACTTCTCTCTTTCAATAAGGCTAAGGCATCGAGTCCCAGAACATCACTGACAGATACTTTTTTTCCCTTATCCTTGGGAGGGGTAGAAGGAAGACTAAATGAGTATAATCCCATAAGTACAGATAAGCCAGCTGCCATTTGAAGGGGGAGAGCTTGGGCTTCCACCTTCATAAACCCAATGATCAGACCTGCTACTATCCAGCCTGCCGTTCCCCAAACTCTAACCATCGGGAACTCCTTTCCGGGATCTTTCATTTGATGAAAACTTACAGCATTAGTTAAGGCTATGGTCGGCATATAGCAAAGCGTATAGCCCAATAGAATAGGGTAGAAGGCCCCAAAACTATCCGCTGTAGAGGCCCAGAACATCAGCACTGCTCCCAATAAATGCATGACACCCAACACTCTTTCGGTAGGGAAAAACCTGTCGGCAAATAGACCCACAAAAAAGGGTGAGATCATGGCGGCTATGGCGCCCGTACCGTATGCACTGGCTATCTCTACTCCTGAAAATTGGAGGGTTTCATTTAGGTAGGTACCCATGGTGACATACCATGCTCCCCAAATAAAGTACTCCAGAAACATCATGATGGATAGCCTTGAATATATGCCTCTGTTCATGTGATAATGTTGAATGGGTTAATGACTGAATGATTCAATGTTGAATGATTGAGTTTTGAATGTCTTCTTTGACTTTCACTTATTCTTAAACTTAAGAAACTCTTTCCACGATCTTTCCACTGGCTTTTTCTTTGAGAATCAGCTTTTTACGTCCGTCTGGTAGAAGCTCTTCCTTAATGTAGTAATGATCTTCATCAAACATTTTCGGTCCTACCTTTTTCACGGGTTTATCTCCTCTCCAGACAGGCAGGTTTATGGGCTCCCACTGCTTACTTTTGGCAGAGGCATAGCAGGCATCCATAATGGCATTTACCACATAGCCGTCATAGAAAGATTCTCTGGGTTGCCTTCCTTCATCCATGGCATCCAACATGTCTCTGAACATGTGGTTGTAGCCCAGTATGTTTAGCTCGTCTCCTACAGGAAATAGCCAGCCCGTCTCAGATTCTGCTTTCTCAGCTACATATTCTCCCATCCCCACATCTGTGAATAGCTCGAAACCCGTTCTCAGGAAATGGTCTATCCTCATGGTACCATCTGTACCGGCTAGCTCATCTCGTATATCCATCCCCCCTCTAAAGGCCCAGCTCACCTCAAACTGACTCATGGCTCCACTTTCGTATTTGATTAGGCCTATGGCATGGTCTTCAGCTTCTATGGGTTTGACCAGCGTATCAGCCCAGCACATGACTTCAATGGGCTTATTGTGCTTGCCCAGATAACTTCTTCCCAACTCTATACAATGGCAGCCTATGTCTATGATGGCTCCACCACCTGACTGACTGGAGTCCCAGAACCAATCACTATGTGGGCCGGGGTGGGCCTCGCGTGAACGGGTCCAAAGGATCTCTCCCAAAGCCCCATTCTCCACAGCGGAGATGGCTTTTAAGGTTTTAGGGGCATATACCAGATCTTCCATATATCCGTGGAAAACACCTGCCTTCTCTACTGCCTGGAGAATCTCCAAAGCTTCAGCACCATTCATGGCCAGGGGCTTAGTACAGAGAATGCCTTTACCAGCTTCTGCCGCTGTAAGAATGACTTCCTTGTGTAGGTTATTAGGGAGAGCCACCACGATCAGGTCCACTTCCGGGTGGGTAATAGCTTCCTTCATGCTGGTAGTTATGTTGGGGATGCCCCACTCATCAGCAAACTCCTGAGCTCTTTCTTCCCTACGGGAATAAACAATGTGAACTCTATCTCCTCCCCTGGGTAGGTGTAGGGCACGGGTATAAAAGTGGCCGATTAGCCCGGTACCCAGCATGGCTATTTTGTGCATTGTGGTTGAAGGTTTTTGATGGATGTAAAAAGTACGGATTTCTATTGAATTACGATAATTCAGGCAGGATAAAGAGGAGGATATTACCCCCAAATACTATGATGTATTGACGGATAATATCCTTAGGAAGATGAAGAGAATGTGAATCAGAGAGTTAGCAAAACTACCTACTTCCTTCTTTTTTCTTTGTAGTAAGTTTTTGTGGTCACATAAATCCGTTTTTTCACCACGCAGAATGTGGTTGATCTATCTTTATTGGTCAGCTCCGTGATTTTGATGATTTCTGTTTCCTGTTTCTCTCCTACCTCTTTTTTAATCTGTGCCAGCTCCTCCAGCGTATAGGAGAAATCAGCAAACAAGTGCTCCTTGGCAGGTCTTTTGAAGAATATCTCTGCTGACTTATCCCAGATTATGTATCTATCATCCAGCAGGTTTATTAACTGCACCATAGGGATGGGATCTACGGCGGAAAACATACTTCCCCCAAAAATGGAGTTTACATAGTTTCTATTCTTGTAACTGATGGGCAGTTTAATTCTCACCTTTAATAAGTCTTCAGAAACCTCAACTATTTTGGCTGTACTCCTCTTGTACATGGGAGCCATGTTAAACCCATACTTAAAGGTTTTGTCCTTCCCAAAAACCTGGGTACCCCATTCAGCTACTTTTTGATAGAATGACATATTAGTAAGATTAGTATTATACTAAACGTTTGGTATGTAAAATAGGAAAAAAATTAGCACAGCTCAATACATCTATCAATAGAATCCTGTAAATATTGAATATCTCCATGTAATTGCATCAACACTATGGAGCCCTCAATGTCCACTATGGTTCTCTTTCCCAGTTTTTTAGCTTCTGCCTCAGGATATTTTGACTGAAGAATATGGACCATGGCAGACTCCCATTCCTGAAAGAATACTTTCAAAATCCCTTTAAAGGTCTCCTCTACATGAGAAGTTTCAATCACGGTATTAGCAAAGAAGCATCCACCATTACCGGTGGTAAAGGTTTTGAGCGCATCGGACGTGTCAGTGATTCTGCGATGCCTGCTGGCAACTATGCTACCAGTGATGCGGCGGTAAGCTGTACTGGTATTGGTGAAGATATTATTGATGAATGTTTGGCACCGCGAATCGTGG